>JAAZAR010000045.1 GCA_012514235.1 Actinomycetota bacterium | reverse complement strand
GGTCCGCGGCTGGAAGAAGGGATGGTGTTCGCCATCGAGCCGATGGTGGATGCCGGGACCCACGACGTCGTCGTCGCCGACGACGGGTGGGCGATCCACACGGCAGACGGGTCACTGTCGGCGCACTTCGAGCACACCGTCGCGGTGGGCAAGAAGGGGCCTCGCGTGCTCACGCGCCGCCGCTCGGAAAGGAGCGGCGCGGGAGCCTAGCACCAGAAGACCAGGGCGCGGTCCTCGGCCACCGCGCCCCCATCGACGGAGTGGTTTGTGAGGCCGCCCGTTTGTGGTAGTATGTCAGGCCGCTGTCTGTCGACGAGTGGGGAGTATGGCGAAGAAAGAAGAAGCCATCGAGATCGAAGGCGAGGTTGTCGAAGCACTGCCGAACACGATGTTCCGCGTGCACCTCGACAACAATCACGAGGTGCTCGCCCACATCTCGGGCAAGATGCGCATGAACTACATCCGCATCCTGCCCGGCGACAGGGTCAAGGTCGAGCTGTCGCCCTACGACCTGAGCAGAGGCAGGATCACGTACCGGTTCAAGTAGCGGCCCTCGTGGGTCGCCCGGAGCGGTGTGCGAGGGCCGTGAGGCCTCTTCGCGCGCGTAGCGAGGATCACGGATGAAGGTAAGAGCATCAGTCAAGCAGATGTGTGAGAAGTGCAAGATCATCCGCCGTCACGGCACGGTGCAGGTGATCTGCTCGAATCCGCGGCATCGTCAGAGGCAGGGGTAAGTCCGCATGGCACGTATCGCAGGCGTCAACATCCCGCCGCAGAAGCGGGTGGAGATCGGACTCACGTACATCTACGGCATCGGTCGCTCGACCTCCCAGAAGGTCCTCTCGATCGTAGGGATCGACCCGAACACCAAGGTGCGTGACCTCACGGAAGAGGAGATCATCCGGCTGCGCGACGCCATCGACCGCGAAGTCACCGTCGAAGGCGACCTGCGCCGCGAGCGCTCCCAGAACATCAAGCGTCTCACGGACATCGGCTGCTACCGGGGCATCCGTCACCGTCGCGGCATGCCGGTGAACGGGCAGCGCACGCGCACCAACGCGCGCTCCCGCAAGGGTCCCAAGCGGACGATCAGCGGCAAGCGCAAGAAGTAGCGGAGGAGTAGAGCAGAGTGGCAAAGCCTCAGAGAGCCAAGGGTCGCCAGCGCCGCAAGGTCCGCAAGAACATCGCCGTCGGCCAGGCGCACATCAAGACGTCGTTCAACAACACCCAGGTGACGCTCACCGACAAGGAGGGCAACGTCATCGCCTGGGAGAGTGCCGGCTCAGTCGGCTTCAAGGGTTCGCGCAAGAGCACCCCGTTCGCCGCTCAGGTGACGGCTGAGTCCTGCGCCAAGAAGGGCATGGAGCACGGCCTTCAGAAGGTCGAGGTCTTCGTGCGCGGTCCCGGCTCGGGTCGCGAGACCGCCGTGCGCTCGCTGCAGGCGGCCGGCCTCGAGATCATCAGTGTCAAAGACGTGACGCCGGTGCCGCACAACGGCTGCCGCCCGCGCAAGCGTCGCCGGGTCTAGGAAGGTCGACGTGGCGAGAGATACATCACCGCAGTGCAAGCAGTGCCGTCGGGAGAGCGAGAAGCTCTTCCTCAAGGGCGAGCGCTGCCTCACCGACAAGTGCGCCGTCGAGCGGCGCACCTATCCGCCGGGCGAGCACGGCCGCGGCCGCATCAAGCAGAGCGAGTACCTGCTCCAGCTGCGCGAGAAGCAGAAGGCGCGCCGCTACTACCAGCTCCTCGAGAAGCAGTTCCACCACTACTACGAGATCGCCAGCCGCAAGGACGGCATCACCGGTGAGAACCTGCTCAAGCTGCTCGAGATGCGTCTGGACAATGTCGTGTACCGTCTCGGCTTCGGCGCCTCGCGCCGCCAGGCCCGCCAGCTTGTGCGTCATGCGCACTTCACCGTGAACGGCAAGAAGGTCGACATCCCGTCGTACCAGGTGCGCCCGGACGACGTGATCGCGATCCGCGGCAACAGCAAGGCCTCCGAGACCGTGCGCCTGGCGACCGACCTGACGTCGTCGGTGGCGCCCTGGCTCCTGGTCGACCACGACAATCTCACCGGCAAGGTCCTGCGCGCGCCCGAGCGCGACGAGATCGACGCACCGGTGCAGGAACAGCTCATCGTCGAGCTGTACTCCAAGTAATCCGCTGCAGCAACGTATCCGCGGCGAAGAGTCTACAGGAGGCCAGTTGCTACAGTTCCAGATGCCCAACATCACACGCGAGCAGCTTGCCGGCAATCGAGCACGCTTTGAGGTCGAACCGCTCGACCGCGGTTTCGGGCATACGTTCGGCAACGCGCTGCGCCGGGTCCTGCTCTCGTCGCTCGAGGGCGCAGCGGTCAGCTCCGTCAAGATCGAGGGCGTGGCACATGAGTTCACGACCATCAAGGGCGTGAAGGAAGACGTCACCGACATCATCCTCAACCTCAAGGAGCTCGTGTGCCGTCTGCACGGCGAGCTCGACGAGGTGCAGGTCCGGCTCTTCAAGGACAAGC
The DNA here is from genome assembly GCA_012514235.1 of Actinomycetota bacterium. Lineage (GTDB taxonomy): Bacteria > Actinomycetota > Thermoleophilia > UBA2241 > UBA2241 > CAIXSE01. Next base: position 48,992 of record JAAZAR010000045.1, on the reverse strand, counting down.
CCGGCAAGGTGGTCGCCGCCGACATCGACATCCCGGCAGAGCTCGAGATCCTCAACCCGGACCACCACATCGCGACGCTGTCGGACGGCGGCGCCATCGAGATGATGCTCACCATCCGGCGCGGCACCGGCTACGTCTCGGCGGAGGGCAACAAGACGCCGGAGACGGTCATCGGGGTCATCCCGATCGATTCCATCTTCAGCCCCATCAAGCGCGTCTCCTACCACGTGGAGAGCGCGCGTGTCGGCCAGCGCACCGACTACGACAAGCTCATCCTCGACATCACGACGAACGGCTCGCTCCTGCCGGAGGAAGCCCTCCGCGAGGCCGCCGAGATCCTCGTCGACCGGATGTCGATCTTCACCGACCCCGACCGCACGCGCAGCACCGACGAGTTCCCCATCGAGGGTCTCACGGCGGCGCCGGCGGGCGGCGGCATGGACGACGTGCTCATCGAGGAGCTCGAGCTCGGCGTCCGTTCGTACAACTGCCTCAAGCGCGAAGGTATCCAGACCGTCGGCGACCTGGTCTCGAAGTCAGAGGCCGAGCTGCTCAACATCCCCAACTTCGGCAAGAAGAGCATCGACGAGGTCAAGGACAAGCTCACCGAGCGCGGGCTCTCTCTCCGGGGTGACGAGTAATGCGCCATCAGAACTCAGGCCGCAAGTTCAACATGGCCCCCGACCAGCGGCGCTCGCTGCTGTCGGGCCTGGCGTGCCAGGTCCTCGAACACGAGAAGGTCAAGACCGGCGTCCAGCGGGCGAAGGAAGTACGTCCGATGGTCGAGGAGGCGATCACGCTCGGCAAGCGCGGCGACCTGCACGCGCGCCGGCAGGCGATCGCCATGCTGCGCAACAAGAAGATCGTCTACAAGCTGTTCAACGATGTCGCGCCGCGGTACGCGGACCGCAACGGCGGTTATACGCGCATCATCAAGATCGGGCCTCGCCCCGGCGACGGCAGCGAGCAGGCGTTCATCGAGCTGGTCTGAGCGCCGGCCGAAGGCTATGCGGACGAAGGGCGGGAGGCCGGAGGGCCTCCCGCCCTTCGTCATCTCGGGGACAGGGCCCGCGCGGCCGGGCCGCCGGGGGCCCTGCGGCGGGGATCATGGCCGGGCAAGGAGCGCCGGTGCCGGAGTCGTGCTCGGGATGCCGGCGTCATGCGAGGCGTCGTCGTCCGCCGGCCGGGGCCGATGCGGTAAGCTTCGGCGGTCATGAAGCCTCTCCACGACTCCACGACTCCGCCGGGGACACCGGACGACGAGGGTGCGACCGGTCCTCGTACAGCAGGTGCCGCCTCGGGGGCGGCGTCGTCCGCCGGTGCCGCAGCCCCCGTCATCGACGTCCGCGGCCTGCGGTTCCGCTACCCGGGCGCCGAGACCGATGCGCTCGGCGGACTCGACCTCAGTGTCGAGTCCGCCGAGTTCGTGGCGGTCGTCGGCGCCAACGGCTCGGGCAAGTCCACGCTGGCGCGTCTGCTGGGCGGACTGGAGACTCCTGCCGGCGCGATGCGTGCGGTGGCCTGCGGGCACGACCTGTTGACCGACGACGGCCGGATGGCCGCACGACGCGAGGTCGGCGTGCTCTTCCAGAACCCCGAGAACCAGCTGGTGGCTGAGTGCGTCGAGGACGACGTCGCCTTCGGCCTCGAGAACCTGGCCTGGGCGCCGGAGCGGATGCGAGCTCGCGTGGACGAGATGCTTGCCCGGTTCGGACTCACCGGACTGCGCGACCGGGAGCCGCACCTGCTGTCCGGTGGCCAGAAGCAGCGCACGGCGCTGGCCGGCGTCCTGGCGGTGCCACGCCGCGTGCTGGTCTTGGACGAGCCCACCGCCATGCTCGATCCGGCGGGACGGGGTGAGGTGCTGGAGGCGGTCGCCGCGCTGAGGCGGGACGGCCTCGCCGTCGTCTTCGTCACGCAGGAGATGGACGAGGTGGTGGGGGCCGATCGTGTCGTAGCGCTCGAGCGGGGGGCGGTGGTCTATGCGGGCGATGTGCCCGGCCTGTTCGAAGACGTGGGACTCGTGCGGCGGCTCGGCCTCGGGTTGCCCGCCGCCGGAGAGCTGGCGCTCGAGCTCGCGGCGCTCGGCCGGCCGCTCGAGCCGCTGCCGCTCACGCTGGACGCGCTGGTCGCGGCGCTCGGAGCTTCGGGATGAGCGCCGCGTCGTCGGACGGGCGGGCCGTGTCGTCACGCTCGGCGCCCGGCATCGCAGCGGGCATGTCGGTGCGCTGCGACGGGATCGGCTTCAGCTACGCGGAGGCACACACGCCGATCCCGGCGCTGCGCTCGGTCACCTTCGAGCTCGCGGCGGGGCGGTCGCTCGCACTTCTCGGTCCGTCGGGCTCCGGCAAGTCGACGCTGCTCCAGGTGATCAAGGGGCTGGACACGCCGGAGGCCGGGACGGTGGCGTTGGACGGGCTGCGGCCGGACGCGCCGGGCTATGATGCGGCCCGGCGTGAGGTCGGCCTCGTGTTCCAGACGCCGGAACTGCAGTTGTTTGCGACGTCGGCGCGGGAGGACGTCGCCTTCGGCCCCCGCCGTCTGGGCCGGCCGGAGGAGGAGGTGCAGGCTGCGGTCGAGGAGGCGATGGAGCTCGTCGGCCTGCCGCCGGAGGTGTTCGGAGGCCGCCACCCGTACGCACTGTCGGGCGGCGAGCAGCGGCGGTTGGCGCTCGCCGGGGTGCTGGCGATGCGACCCCGGCTGCTGCTGCTCGACGAGCCGTTCGTGAGCCTCGATCCCGCCACGCGGCGCGAGCTCGTGCGGATCCTCGTGCGCCTGCGCTCCGGGGGCGTCACGCTGGTCCTGGCGACTCACGACGTGGACCTCGCGTGGGCGCTCTGCGACGATCTGCTGGTGCTCGACGGCGGCCGCGTGGTCGCCTCCGGTCCCTGGGACGCCGGCGAGGCGGGCCGGGCGCTGCGTGCCGCAGGACGGCTGCGCGAGCCGTTCCTGGTGGAGCTGTGGCGGCGCCTTGGCCGGGACGCGGCGGCGGCGCCGCCGCGGACCGCCGCGGAGGCAGCGGAGGCGCTGCGGTGAAGGCGTCGATCGCGCAGTACTACCCCGGCGATTCCATCGTCCACCGGCTGGACGCGCGCGCCAAGTTCGTCGCCGTGGCCACACTTGCCGTCGCGTTGTTCGTGCGCGACTCGTTCGCCGGCCTGGCCGTGTTCGCGTCGGCCGGCGTCGTCGCGTACGGGCTGAGCGGTGTGCCCGTCGCCTGGTTCTGGCGCGCCTTCCGGCCGCTGCTGTGGCTGATCGGCCTGACCTTCCTCACGCAGTTGCTGTTCGCGCCCGGCGAGCCGTTCTTCAGCTGGTGGATCTTCGATTTCTCGTGGGAGGGACTGCAGTTCGCGGCCTTCCTCAGCCTGCGCCTGCTGGTGCTCGTCCTGATCGGCTCGGTGCTCACCCTGACCACGGCGCCGCTGGCGCTCACGGACGGTCTGGCCTGGCTCGGCCGTCCGCTGCGGCGTCTGCGCGTGCCCACCGATGAGCTCGCGCTGATGGTCACGATCGCGCTCAGGTTCATCCCCACGCTGCTGGTCGAACTGGACCAGATCATGAGGGCGCAGCGGGCACGCGGCGCCGAGTTCGGGAGCGGCGGACCGATCAGGAGGGCCAAGGCGCTCGTGCCTGTGCTCACGCCGCTCTTCGTGCTGAGCTTCCGGCGCGCGGACGAACTGGCCCTGGCCATGGAGGCCCGGTGTTACCAGCCGGGGATCGTGCGCACCCGTCTGCATCCGCTTCGCGCCGGGATGCCCGACGCAGTCCTGCTCGCCGTCACGGCGGCGATCGTCGTCGCCGGACTGCTCGTGTAGGCTGCCGAGATGGACGGTCAGACACGGCCATGTGCGTGGGGTGGTGACGCATGACGTCGGACACGCCGGTGACCTGGCGTCTCGACCTTCAGTACGAGGGCACGGCGTACCGCGGCTGGGCGAAGCAGCCGGGTCACGTCACCGTGGAGCAACTGCTCGAGGACGCGCTCGCCGTCGTGCTTCGCGAGCGCGTCCGTCTCAGCGTCGCCGGGCGCACGGACGCCGGGGTGCACGCGTGGGCGCAGGTGGTGTCGTTCACCACCCGCCGCGCGGGCATCGCTCCGGAGCGTCTGCGCCTCTCGCTCAACGCGCTGCTGCCGCCGGACGTGGCCGTGCTTCGCGCGGCTCCGGTGGACAGCGGGTTCGTCGCGCGGCAGGCGGCGTCGCGCAGCTACCGGTACGACCTCTGGGCGACGGCGGTGAAGCCTGTGCGGGAGCGCGCCTTCGTGTGGGTGGTGCGCGGCGCCGTGGACGGGGCGGCGCTGCAGGCGGCCGCGGCCCTGGTGCCGGGCCGCCGTGACTTCGCCGCCCTGACCCCGTCGGCGCACCTCTACCACACGTGCGTCCGGGAGGTGGCGTCGGCCGTCTGGACCGACGACGGGCCGACGCCGGACGGCGAGGGCCGCCGCTGGCACTTCGACATCACCGCCGGCAGCTTCCTGCACACCATGGTGCGCACCGCCGTCGGCTCCATGGTGGACGTGGCGCAGGGCCGGATGAGTCTGGACTCGTTCGCGGCGGCGCTGGCCTCCGGCGAGCGCCGCAGCATGGGCCAGACGGCGCCGGCCCGCGGCCTCGCGCTGGTCCGGGTCCGGTACGCGGAGGAGCTGTAAGGCCCCGATCCCGCCGCCGAGCGGAGGCTCGGGGTCAGGTCACTCCCCGAGGAAGCGGTCGATCACCCTCTGCCTCGCGGCGTCGCTCGGCGGCAGCACGACCGCCTGGCCCTCGTGCCAGCCGAATTCGCCCTTCAGGACCAGCTTCTTGCCGGAGTCGGCCCGCCACTTGAGATAGGCCAGTTCGAGGATCTGGTTGGTCGTGAGGTCGGTGGAGACCCCGCTCATGAAGCGCTTGCCGATCTCCGGCAGCCTGGTGATGTTGCGCGGCTGGACGATCTTCTTCTGGAGGGCGTCGACGAAGGCCTGCTGGCGCTTGGCGCGTGTGAAGTCTCCCTCTGCGTACGCCTTGCGGATGCGCACGTAGAGCATGGCGTTCTTGCCGTCGAAGTGCTGCATGCCCTTCTCGAACGTGACCACCCGCTGCGTGGAACCCGGGATGCCGGGACCCGCTCCGGTGCTCACGGTCTGCGGCACGTACATGTCGATGCCGCCGACCGCGTTGACCAGCCGGGGGAAGCCCTGGAACCCCACGACCATCACATGGTTGACGGGGATGCCGGTGAACTCCTTGACGGTCTTGAGGGCGAGCGACGGGCCGCCGTACCACATGGCCTGCGTGAGCTTCTGCTGGCCGTAGCCCTCGACGTTGACGAGCATGTCTCGAGGGATGGAGAGCTGGTTGACGGAGCGGGACGACGGGTCGAAGCGCATGAGCATGACGGTGTCCGAGTGCGCGGGGAGGCCGGCCTCGTCCAGCCCGAACAGGGCGATGGTCGTGCCCCTGCGCCAGATCCACCCGTCGTCCGGCACGAGCTCGGCGCGGGTCTTCCCGTCCACGCGCTTGTTGGCCTTGTCGACGGCCCGGTCGAACTTCTGGTACCCGGGCCAGGCCAGCACCGTGAGGACGACGCCGGCGATGACGAGCAGGGAGACGAGGACCGCCGGCACGTGCCACCAGCGGAAGCGGCGCCGGCGGCGGGGACCGCCTCCGGCGCCTTTCGCGCCGGCCCGGCTCTTGCGTCCGTCTCCGGCCTCCGCCGCGTACGTGCGGTAGGTCTTGTCGCCGTGGTTCCCGTGTCGTCCGCCGTCCTCGCCCGAGGCGGGCGCGCGAGAGCGCGCCGGGCGCGCGCCCGCCAGCTCGTCGTCCAGCGAGGTCCGCCGGCCGCGGCCGGCCTTGTAGGTCTTGTAGGGCTTGGCCCCTGCTCTGTCGTCGTCCCGTCTCGCCATCACAGTGGGCGCTCCCGCCGTCGTGCGCACGCGATGTCGTCGTGTATGCGGTGGGGGGCGGGGAACGCCGGATGTTCTCCCAGACTACGCCCGTCTGCGGGCGATTCCTCTGGCTCCGAGTCTACACCATGGTAGGCTCGGAGATGTCATGGCCCCGGAACGCATCGTCATCGGCGTCGACATCGGCGGCACCAAGGTGGCCGCGGCGCTGCTGCGAGGGCGCGTGCCGGCAGCCGGAGCTCGCTCGAGTTCCGACGTGGAGACGCCCGAGATCATCGACCGCTTCACGGTCCCCACGGACAGCAGTTCGCCGGAGGCTACCCTCCGCAGTATCGAGGACTGCATCGCCGACCTCGAGCACGGTTCGGGTCCCGTCGACGGCATCGGGGTGGGAGTGGCCTCCATGGTGGACTTCGCCGCCGGCCGGATCGTCGAGTCCGTGAACCTGCCGCTGGCCGACGTCCCGCTGCGCGACCTCCTGAGCGAGCGCTTCGGCGTCCCCGTCGTGATCGACAACGACGCCACGGCGGCGGGCATCGGCGAGTGGGTCTACGGGGCGGGCGTGGGCACGAACGACATGATCATGCTCACGCTCGGCACCGGGGTGGGCGGCGGCATCGTCAGCGGCGGCCGCCCCCTGCGGGGGGCGAGTGGAGCGGCCGCCGAGCTGGGTCACATCATGATCGACGTCGACGGTCCCGACTGTCCCGCCAACTGTCCCAACCGGGGGTGCCTGGAGGTGTACGCGTCCGGACCGGCGATGGGCGCCGCCGCCCGGGCGGCGGCGGAGCGCGAGCCGGCGTCGTCGCTGGGCCGCGAGCTCGCCGCCGGTCACCTGGTGGACGGCAGGCTGCTGACGAGACTGGCGCTGGACGGCGACGGCGTCGCCGTCGCCGTGCTGGAGCGCACGGGTGAGTACCTCGGGGCCGGTCTCGTGACGTTGAGCAACATCTTCGACCCCGAGCTGTTCGTGATCGGCGGCGGCGCGGCGGCGGCGGGCGAGCTGCTCTTCGAGCCGGCCCGCCGCGTCCTCGCCGCCCGCGCGCTCCCGCCGGCCCGCGACCATGTGCGCGTCGTGCCGGCGGAGCTCGGGCCGGACGCCGGCTTCATCGGCGCCGCGGCTCTGGCGCTCACCGAGCTGTTCCCGGGGGACCGCGGTGCCTGACGCCGCCGCCCCCGCCCTGGTTGACTTCGGCCTCTCCATGCCCGTAAATGGTCGCTGGAATCTCGCGCGTCCTGCGTCCGCAGCGCGCTGACAGGAGGTGACATCACCACATGGCCCACAAGATCACCGACGAGTGCCTTGCGTGCGGCGCCTGCATCGACGAGTGCCCCAATGAGGCGATCTCCGAGGGCGACGACATCTACGTCATCGACCCGGACAAGTGCGACGACTGCGGCACCTGTGTGGACGCCTGCCCGAGTGAGGCGATCGTCCCCGAGTGATCGCACTCGAGAGCTTCAGCTGAGACCGTCACGGGGTCGGCTCGTACGAGCCGACCCCGTTCTCTTGAGGCAGCCCGCAACGGCGTCCCGGGCGGCGTCCGAGGGACGCCGGCGAATCGGCGGGTGGCGTCCGACGGACCTCAGCAGCCCGGGCCGGACTCGTCCACGACCTGCGGCCCGTCCCACGCCAGCCGCTCGCCCATGACGCGCACGGCCTCGGGGTTCCGGTCGACCAGCAGGTAGTCCCTCCCGAGGCGCGCGGCCGCCTCCCCCGTGGTGCCGCTCCCCGCGAAGGGGTCGATCACGAGGTCGCCCGGGTCCGAGTGCACGCGCACGATGCGCTCCAGGATCCTGACCGGCTTCTGCGTCGGGTAGCCGGTCCTCTCCTTGCCGGTGGGACTCACGATCGTCTGCCACCACACGTCCGTGGGTGTCTTGCCGCGGGCCGCCTTCTCGGGCCCGACGAGCCCCGGGGCGAGGTACGGCACGCGGTCGATGTCGTCGTAGCGGAACACGTACTTGGCGGGGTCGCGCGCGTACCAGAAGATCACGTCGTGCTTGGCGGGCCAGCGTGTGCGGGGTCGGCCGCCGTAGTCGTAGGCCCAGACGATCTCGTTGATGAACGAGGCTCTGCCGAAGAGCTGGTCCAGGAGCACCTTGCAGTAGTGCGCCTCGCGCGGGTCGATGTGGAAGAAGAGCGACCCGTCGGGGGTGAGCACGCGCCGCGCCTCCTCGAGGCGCGGCGCGAGGAACCCCAGGTAGTCGTCGTAGGCGTCCATCCAGGCGGAGCTGCCGAGGATCTCGGTGCGGTAGCGTCTACCCTGGAAGCCGACACGGTCGCCCTGCGGGTCCATCGTCGTGCGCAGATGGAGACGCTCCTGGGCCTTGCCCGTGTTGAAGGGCGGGTCGAGGTACACGAGCCGTGCGCAGCCGGCGTCCAGGTCGCGCAGGACGTCGAGGCAGTCGCCGAGGACGATACGCTTCACAGCGCGAGCTCGTACACGTTCTGTTGCTTGACCCTGCGGAAGCCGAGGCGCTCGTAGAAGCGCGGCGTGGCCTCGCGCCAGAGGCTGACCCGCACCCAGAGCTTCCGGACGCGGCGCCGCCGCGCCCAGCGCACGGCCTCGGCGACCAGCGCCGAGCCGACGCCCTCGCCGCGACCGTCCTCGCTCACGACGAGGGCGATGAGCTCGGCGAACGGGTCCTCCTCGAGGACCACACGGACGTGGACGTCCACGACGCCGCGCAGCCCGCCGCCGTCTTCCGCCACGAACAGGCCGTGTTCCACGTCGCTCAGCCGGACGAGTCGCTCGCGGACCTGCGCCGCTGTGGAGGGGTAGCCGAGCTCGGTGCAGAGGCGCGCCAGCTCGGAGGCGTCGTCGTGACGACCTGGCCGGACATGGATGGAGGAGGGCTCCATGCGGCAAGCATATCGCGCCCTGCGGCCACTCCTGAGAGAATGGGGGCGTCATCCGCGGAGGGGGCCATGAACGACCACGTCCGGCGCGAGTCCCTGGACGCCATCGCGCCGCAGTACCAGGCCGAGGACGGGCGGCGCAGCGTCCGGCTGCGCGGGCCCGGCTGCGCGCCGGGCGAGTGGACACGCCGTCCGGTGCGGCTCGCCCAGGGCGAGATCGAGATCGCCATGCGGAGGCCGGCGGCGTGAGCGCCCCGGCCCCGACCATCCGCCGGGCGACGCCCGAGGATGCGGCCGGTGTGGCAGCCGTGCTCAACGGAGCGATCCTCGGCGGCAGTCCCACGCTCCTCGATACGCCGTTCTCGGTGGAGGAGGAGCGCGCCTACATCGAAGGCCTGCCGGCGCGCGGGTTCATCCTCGTCGCGGAGACGCCCGACGCCGGCATCGTCGGCTTCCAGGTCGTGGTCCCGTGGAGCGAGTTCGCGACCACGGCCCACGATCACGTGGCCACGATGGGGACGTACGTGGACGCCGCCCGTCGCCGGCTCGGCGTGGGGACGGCGCTCGCGCGGAGGAGCTTCGCCGCCGCGCTCGACCTCGGCTACGACAAGATCTTCACCGACCTGCGCGCCGACAACCTTGCCTCGCTCGCCTACCATCTGTCGCTCGGCTTCACGGTGGTCGGCTCGGCCCGGGGGCAGGCGCGGGTGGGCGACCGCGACGTCGACGTCCTGTTCATCGAGCGCTTCCTCAGGAAGGGGTGACCCGTGCTGTACGTCTGCGCCACACCGATCGGCAACCTGGAGGACGCGTCGCCGCGGGTCCTCGACAAGCTGCGCGAGGCGGAGCTCATCGCCGCCGAGGACACGCGGCGTACGCGCAAGCTGCTCAGCCGGTTCGACATCCACACGCCGCTCACGAGCTTCTTCCAGCACAACGAACTGCAGAAGACGGGCGAGGTCCTCCGGCTGCTGCGCCAGGGACGCACGGTGACGCTGGTGACGGACGCCGGGATGCCCGGGGTGCAGGATCCCGGCATGCTCCTGGTGCAGAAGGTGGTGGACGAGGGGCTCGAGATGACGGTGGTCCCAGGTCCGTCCGCCGTGCTCACGGCGCTCGTCGCGGCCGGCATCCCGGGGGAGGGCTTCCGCTTCGTCGGCTACCTGCCGCGCCGCGCCCGCGAGCTCGAGGCGGCGCTCACCGCCTGGCGCCGATGCGGCGGGCTGGTCGTCGCGTTCGACACCGGACAGCGGTTGGCGCGCAGTCTCGCGAGCCTCGCCGCGCACATACCGGGCGCCAGGGCGGCGGTCTGCCGCGAACTCACCAAGGTGCACGAGGAGATCGTCCGCGGGACCGTGCTCGAGCTGAGCGAGCGCTACCCGGTCCCCGGGCCGGACGCAGCGACCAGGGAGGCGGTCCGCGGAGAGATCACCCTGGTGGTCGACCTCGGAGCGCCGCTGGACGACGAGGTGGCCCGGCGGCCGGGTACGGAGTCCGCGGCGGCCGCCCTGCTCGCTCGGGGCCTCTCGCGCCGTGACGTCGCGGCGGCGCTTCACGTGTGTCTCGGCATGTCGCGCCGCGACGCGGACCGCGTCGCGAGAGAGGTCGCGGCGCGCGGGGCGTGAGCCGCGTCGGGCGCCGGCCGGATCGCGGCGCCCGGGCCATCGTGGCCGTCTGTTAGACTGCGCCCATGGACATCCTCGCCCTCATCGCCGAGCGGCCACTGCTCCTGGACGGCGGCATGGGGCGCGCCCTCATGGAGCGCGGCCTCGAGGCCGGCGCCTGCCCCGAGGAGTGGAACGTGTCGCACCCAACTGAGGTCGCGGACATCCACCGCAGCTTCTTCGCCGCCGGCTCGGACATCGTGAACACCAACACGTTCGGCGGCACCGCCCTGCGCCTTGCGGCGCACGGACTGGCCGAGCGCGCCGTAGAGCTCAACGAGGCCGGAGTGCGTCTCGCGGTGGGCGTGCGCGACCGGGACTATCCGGGGCGGTGGGTGGCCGGCGACATGGGCCCGTGCGGCCACATGCTCAAGCCCATGGGCGAGGTGGAGCCGGACGCGTTGCGCATGACGTTCGCTGAGCAGGCACGCGCCCTGGTCGCCGGCGGCGTGGACCTGCTCAACATCGAGACCATGTTCGACCTCACCGAGGCGACCATCGCCGTGGAGGAGGCCGTGAAGGCGGCGGAAGGGCGGCCGGTACTCGTGAGCATGGCCTACAAGCCGGCCGCCAAGGGCTTCCGCACCATGATGGGCGTCGACCCGGAGAGGGCAGCCCGAGCGCTCAGGAAGGCCGGAGCGACCATCGTCGGCGCCAACTGCGAGATCACGTGTGAGACCATGCGCGATCTCGTGCCGCTCCTCGCCGAGGCCGGCGGCGGCGTCACCTCCGCGCAGCCCAACGCAGGGCAGCCGCGTCTTGTGGACGGCGAGACCGTGTACGACGAGACGCCGGAGCACTTCGCCGCCGTCGTCTCCACGTACCCCGCCCTGGGGGCGGGCGTCGTCGGCGGGTGCTGCGGCACGCCGCCCGCCTCCATCGCCGCGCTGGCCGCGGCGCTGGGCCGCTGACGCGACGCCGCCCGGCGTCCGCCGACGCAGTCTCGCCTCGGCGCCGCCCGGCGTCCGCCGACGCAGTTTCGCCTCTGCCCGCCGGCTTTCTGCGCATCAGTCTGCGCCCGGGAGCACCGTGTGCCCACGCGTGGCTGAAGCACCGGTGCGTGAGGGCGCGCGATGAAGCCGGCCTACGCACGGGCTTGACGGCGGTGGGCTACTGTGAATACAATCACAGCCGACAGGAACCGTGGGAGGATCCTTGAGCAGCAGCCGACAGAGAGGCTTCGGGACTGGCGACCAGTCCGAGGGGCGGCCCGCCAAGCGGGTCTCGCTGCAGACCGTCGGGCGCCTCAGCGTGTACCGCAAGGTACTTGAGGAGTTGTATCGCGACGGCGCCGAGTTCATCCACTCCCACCAGCTGGCGGGTCTCGTCGGCGTCTCGCCCGCTCAGCTCCGCCGCGACCTCGCCAGCTTTGGCAGCTTCGGCAACATCGCGCGCGGCTACAACGTCTACCAGATGAGCCGCACGATCAGCCGCATCCTGGGTACGGACGAGTCCCAGAACGTGGCTCTTTTCGGTGTCGGCGACCTGGGCCGCGCGCTGCTGTCGTACCGCGGCTTCGAGGAGCGCGGCTTCCATATCGCCGCGGCCTTCGACGTCGATCCGGAGAAGGTCGGCCGCGTCTACGCAGGGCGCCGCTGCTACCACACCGACAAGCTGGAAGAAGTGCTGCCCGAGTTCGACGTGCACATGGCGATCCTCGCGTCTCGTCCGGAGGGCCTGCAGCTGCTCACCGACCGCATCTGCGCGGCCGGCGTGCAGGGCATCCTCAACTTCGTACCCAAGCGCGTCACGGTCCCGGCCGGGTGCTTCGTCGAGGAGACCGACATCACGTCCAAACTCGAGATGCTCTCCTTCCTGGCCCGGAGCGACCAGGTCCACGACGGCGAAGAGCTGGAGTCGGCCGGGCCGGGGGAGCCGGTCGCACAGGACATGACGGGGTGAGGGACAGCGCGCTGTCTCGGCCGAGGACTTTTTTTCGAGACTACTGTGAACGAATTCACTGTGACAGAGGTAACTGAGCCGGCAGACCGGGTGTGTGACGTCGCCCGCCCGGCGACAGAGGAGGACGTGATGAGGCCCAAGACGATCCTGCTGGTGGACGACGACCGTGATCTGGTGGCCGGCGTCAAGGCGTATCTGGAGGCGCGGGGGTACCAGGTCATCACGGCGCACAGCGGCGCGGAGGCGTGGGAGCGGCTGGCGGAGCGTCTCCCGGACCTGGTCGTGCTCGACATCATGATGGACTACGACACCGATGGCTTCACGGTGGCCTTCAAGCTGCACGAGACGCCGGAGACCGCCCACATCCCGGTGATCATCATGAGCGGATTCACCAAGCAGCTCGACACCAAGACCCACGTCTTCGAGCCCATGATGTACCGGGACTGGCCGGCTGCCAGGTTCCTGGAGAAGCCGGTCAAGCTCGCCGATCTCGCCGCAGCCGTCGGCGAGCTGCTCGCCGAGGGTGAGCAGCCGGTCGCGAAGGGGGCGTGAGGGCCGTGGCCGCCGGGGCCGACGCCATCATCGCCGAGCGCGAGGGCGAGCTGACGCGCGAGCAGATGATCCCGCTGCTGCAGGAGATCCAGGCGGCCGAGGGGTTCCTCTCGGCGGAAGCCATGATCACGGTGGCGGACGCGCTCGAGACGCCGGTGAGCCGCGTGTACGGCGTCGCCACCTTCTACAACCAGTTCCGCTTCGCTCCGGTGGGCGAGCACGTGATCGAGGTCTGCCGGGGCACGGCGTGCCACGTGAAGCAGAGCCTGGCGCTCGCCCAGCACCTCGAGCGGCGGCTCCACCTGCGCGACGACGGCAACTCGGCGGACGGCCGCTACACCGTCGTCCGCGTCGCCTGTCTGGGCGCCTGCTCGATCGCCCCGGTGATCAAGCTCGACGGCGCGTTCTACGGTCATCTCACCACCGAGAAGCTCGACGCGCTGCTCGACGAGCTCGAGGCGGACGGCGACGCGGCGAAGCCGGACGCATTCCCGAGTGCGGCCAGGGCGCCGGAGGAGCAGCGCGACGAGGCGGCCTGACGGCCTCGAGCCGCCCGGACGGACAACGAGAGCCATGGACCTGCAAGGAATCGAGAAGAGCATGAACCACAGCGAGCTCATGACCCCGTGCTGTGCGCAGTGCACGCATACCGCCGCCAGCCCGTGCGCGGACGCCGTCATCTGTGTGGCGGGCGGGCCCATCTGCCACGACGACGACGCGTGCCGCGGCCTGCGCATCGAGAGGCTCGAGCGCGCCCGCCGCGGCGGTGACGGGATGCTGCTGTACGTCGGCGCCGGTACCTGTGGCCGGGCCAACGGCGCCCTCGCCGTCATCGAAAAGATCGAGCGGTTCCTCGACCGCCGCGGGCTGTACGTCCCGGTCGTGGAGACCGGCTGCGTCGGCTACTGCCAGCGCGAGGTGTTCGTCGACCTCGTGACCGCCGACGGCGTGAGACTCAGCTACTGCGACCTCGGTCCGGAGACCATCGACGACTGGCTGCGCGCCGTCTTCGCGGACGGTGAGCTGCACAACCGCTGGCTGCTCGGCCGCTACGACGACCCCGACGGCCTGTACCGTGGCGTCCCGCCCGTCGGCGAGACGCCGTTCTTCGCCCGCCAGACCAAGGTCGTGCTGCAGAACTGCGGCGTGGTCGACCCGTCCAGCCTGGATGCGGCGCTGGCCGCCGGCGGCTTCCGCGCCGCCGCGAAGGCACTGACCGCGATGACCCCGGCCGAGGTCTGCGACGAGGTCATCGCCTCGGGCCTTCGCGGCCGCGGCGGCGCCGGCTTCCCGACCGGGCAGAAGTGGAAGGTCGCGCACGAGCAGCCCAAGGCGCAGAAGTACCTCATCTGCAACGCCGACGAGGGCGACCCGGGCGCCTTCATGGACCGCGCGGTGCTCGAGAGCGATCCGTTTCGCGTGGTCGAAGGCATGCTGATCGCGGCCTACGCGATCGGCGCGACCAAGGGGTACGTGTACTGCCGCGCCGAGTATCCCCTGGCGATCGAGCGCCTCGGCGAGGCCATCCGGCAGTGCCGCGCGGCCGGCCTCCTCGGGCACAACATCCTCGACTCCCTCGTCGACTTCGACATCACCATCAAGATGGGCGCCGGCGCGTTCGTCTGCGGCGAAGAGACGGCGATCCTGGCGAGCATCGAGGGCGGGCGCGGCATGCCCCGTCCCCGCCCGCCCTACCCTGCGGTGAGCGGCCTGCACGGCTGCCCCACGGTGCTGAACAACGTCGAGACGCTGGCCAACGTCCCGTGCATCGTGGACCGGGGCGCCGAGTGGTTCCACGGCCTGGGGTACGGCGATGCGGCCGGCACCAAGGTCTTCGCTCTCTCCGGCCGCGTGCGCAACACCGGCCTCGTCGAGGTCCCCGTCGGCATCCCGCTGCGCGACGTCGTCTACGGCATCGGCGGCGGCGCCCCGGCCGGCCACCGCATCAAGGCCGTGCAGATCGGCGGACCGAGCGGCGGCTGCATCCCCGACGAGTACCTCGACGTCGCGACGGACTACGGCACGCTGCAGGAGCTCGGCGCGATGATGGGGTCCGGCGGCATGGTCGTGATGGACGAACGCTCCTGCATGGTCGACGTCGCCAAGTTCTTCATGGAGTTCATCCGGGGCGAGAGCTGCGGCAAGTGCACGCCGTGCCGTGAGGGCACCACGCGGATGCACGAGATCCTCTGTGAGCTCACCGAACGTCCCGTCGGTGACGAGCTGCGACGCCTGGAGCGGTTCCGCGGCATCCTCCATCTGGAGGAGCTGGCGGAGACGGTCAAGGAGACCAGCCTGTGCGGCCTCGGGCAGTCCGCGGCGAACCCGGTGCTCAGCACCTTGCGGTTCTTCCGCGACGAGTACGAGACGCACGTCATGGAGAACGCCTGCCCTGCCGGCGCCTGCAGCGGGCTCCGGGTCTTCGACATCGACCCGGAGCTCTGTACCGGCTGCGCCCTCTGCGCAAGGACCTGTCCCAACGGCGCCGTGATCGGAAAGCGCAAGTTCGCCCATTCCATCATCGTCGACCGCTGCATCGGCTGCGGCGCCTGCGCCGACGCCTGCCCCCGGCAGGCCGTGCTGGCCGTCGCCTGAGAGGACGGACCATGAAGATCAGCATCAACGGCAAGAAGGTCGAGGCGAAGCAGGGCGAGACGGTCCTGCAGGTCGCGAAACGGTCCGGCGTGGACGTCCCTCACCTGTGTTCGCTGGACTGGGCCCCGAGCCCGGCCGCCTCCTGCCGCCTCTGTGTCGTCGAGGCGGACGGCAGCTCCAGGCTGCTCACGAGCTGCACGCTCGAGGCGGCCGACGGTCTGGCCGTGCAGACCCACACGCCGCGCGTGCTCAAGGCGCGGCGTGCGATCATGGAACTGCTCGTCGCGAGTCACCCGCAGGACTGCCTGAGCTGCGTGCGCGGCGGCCACTGCGAGCTCTCGACGCTCGCCGCCGACCTCGGTGTGCGCAAGGCGCGGTACGTCGGGGCCGTGAAGCATCACCCCGTGGACATCAGCTCCCCGGCGCTGTGGCGCGACCCCGACAAGTGCGTCCTCTGCGGCCGCTGCGTCACCGTGTGCCACGACGTGCAGGGAGTGGGCGCCATCGACTTCACCGGGCGCGGGTTCAAGACCCGGGTCGCGCCCGGCTTCAGCCCCGGCCTCAACGTCAGCGAGTGCGTCTTCTGCGGCCAGTGCGCCCGCGTCTGCCCGACCGGCGCGATCGTCGAGCGCGACCAGGTGGACGACGTCGTGGCGGCGCTGGCGGACCCCGACGCCGTGGTGGTCGCGCAGGTCGCCCCCGCCGTGCCGGCCACCCTCATGGAGGGCCACAGCAAGAGCGAGGGCGTCCGCGTCATGCTGGAGCGGCTGGCGGCGGCGCTCAAGCGGGTCGGCTTCGACGCCGTGTTCGACACCGGCTTCGCCGCCGACCTCACGATCGTGGAGGAGGCGTCCGAACTCCTGGACCGCGTGCGCAACGGCGGCGTCCTGCCCATGTTCACCAGCTGCTCTCCGGCCTGGGTGAACTACGTGGAGACGCACCGGCCGGACCTGATCCCGCATCTCAGCACGTGCAAAAGCCCGCAGCAGATGGCCGGCGCGTTGATCCGCGAGATCTACCCGAAGCGCACGGACCTGGACGGCAGGCGCCTCGTGGTCGTCTCCGTCATGCCGTGCACGGCCAAGAAGTTCGAGGCGCAGGACCTGGACGGCGTCGATCACGTGCTCACGACGCGCGAACTCGACCACCTCTGGGGGCGGTTCGGCGTCGACTTCGGCACGTGCACCGAGCAGGCGCCGCCGGACCCGCCGTTCGCCGAGACCACCGGCGCCGGTCGGCTCTTCGCCGGCAGCGGCGGCGTCATGGAGGCGGCCGTGCGCACGGCGCACCTGCTGGTCGCGGGCAGCGAGCTCGAGGGCGACCCCAAGGTCGCCGAGGCTCGCGGCCGCGAGGGCGTCCGCCGGTTCACCGTCACGGCCGGCGAAGCCGAGCTCAACCTGGCCGTCGTCAACGGGCTCGGCCGGCTCACGGAGACGCTGGACGAGCTGCTCGACCCGCAGACGAGCCTGCACTTCGTCGAGGTCATGAGCTGCCCCGGCGGCTGCGTCGGCGGCGGCGGGCAGCCATACGATACGGACGTGCAGGCGGTCAAGGAGCGGCTGGAGCGCCTCTACGAAGTGGACAGGCGCTCCCGCACCCGCCGTGCGCACGAGAACGCCGGCGTCCAGGCGCTCTACGAGGACCTGCTCGGTCGTCCCTTGAGCGAGGCCTCCCACCGCCTGCTGCACCGCACCTACACCGACCGCAGGCCTCACAGCGTGCAGGTCTGAGGAGTCCGCATGTCCGGCACCATCATCTCCACGATCAAGCAGAACTGTCGCCGCTGCTACACCTGCGTGCGCGATTGCCCGGCCCAGGCGATCCGCATCGAGGACGGGCAGGCGTTCGTGGTGGACGGGCGCTGCATAGCCTGCGGCAACTGCACCCTGGTGTGCTCCCAGAACGCCAAGGCGTACCTGAGCGGCCTGGAGAGGGCGTCCTGGATGTTGGAGGAGGACGCCCCCGTGGCCGCGCTGCTGGCGCCGTCCTTCCCGGCGGGCTTCGACGTCCCCGCCGGGCAGGTGGCCGGCGCCTTCAAGGCGGCGGGGTTCGACCTCGTCGTCGAGGTCGCACAAGGAGCGGACCTCGTGAGCCGGGCGTATGCCGAGTACCTCGAGGCGCACCCGGGCGGCGTGCACATCGCCACGGCGTGCCCCGCGGTCGCCGAGTACGTGCGCAAGTACCGCCCCGAGCTGGTGGACCGGCTCGTGCCCGTGGTCTCCCCGATGGTCGCGACCGCCCTGGCCGTCAAGGAGCTCTACGGAGAACGGGTGCGGTGCGTGTTCGTGGGCCCGTGCGTCGCGAAGAAGGCGGAGGCACGGGACCCGGAGCTGCCGCCGGTGATCGACGAGGTCCTGACGCTGCAGGAGGCCCACCGGCTGCTGGCCGCCAGGGGCGTCGATCCCGCGAAGGCCGAGCCGGCCGACTGGGATGAGCCGGCCGCCGGGCGCGCGCGCGTGTTCCCCCTGCCCGGCGGACTGCTCGAGAGCGCCGGCCTTGACCGCGGCATCCTGGATCCCGACGTGCTCGTCGTGAGCGGCCACGACGAGACGGTCGAGGTGCTGGACAGCCTCGGGGAGACCGACGCGGGCCAGCTCCTCGTCGAGGCCCTGATGTGCCGCGGCTGCTACTGCGGCCCGGGCATCAGCTCCTCCGAGCCCGGGCTGCTCCGCAAGCGCCGCGTCGGCGAGTACGTGGCGGAGTGCCGCCGGGCGGCCGAAGAGGCCGCCGAGCCCGGCGACGGGTCCGACGACCCGCTCGCCGCCCGCCTCCCGGGGCTCAGGCTCCGCCGGACCTACTCGGCGGACGACCAGCGGCTGCCCTCGCCGACCGAGGACGAGATCCGCGAGATCCTCGCGCGGACCAACAAGTTCTTCCCCGAGGACGAGCTCAACTGCGGCGCCTGCGGCTACCCGACCTGCCGCGACAAGGCGATCGCGGTGCACTGCGGCATGGCCGAGGACGCCATGTGCCTGCCGTTCATGATCGACCAGGCCGAACGGGTGTGCATCGAGCTGGGCGTCCCCTACAGCGAGATGCGCGACGTGCACAGGCACATCATCAACACCGAGAAGCTGGCGAGCATGGGGCAGATGGCGGCCGGCGTGGCCCACGAGCTCAACAACCCGCTCAGCACGATCCTGCTCTACACCCACATCCTCGGCAAGAAGCTCAAGGACCGCGACGACCTGGACCACGACCTCAAGCTCGTGGCGGAGGAGAGCGAGCGCTGCAAGAAGATCGTCGGCAACCTGCTCGACTTCGCCCGGCAGAGCCGCGTGCACGTCGAGAGCGTCGACGTCCGCGAGGTCGTGCAGCAGGCGGTCGACGCCGCCGTCGCGACCGTGGAGCCCATCGGACACCGCATCGACCTCGTCGTCGACGTGGAGCGCGGCCTGCGCGCCGACCTTGACCGCGACCAGATGACCCAGGTGCTGGTGAACCTGGTCAAGAACGGGGTGGAGGCGATGGAGGGCCGCGACGGCGCCGTGCGTGTCAGCGCGGCCGAGGTAGAGGGTGGCGGCCGCATCCACATCGCGGTGAGCGACGAAGGCGCCGGGATCCCTCGCAGCGCCCGCGACAAGGTCTTCCAGCCTTTCTTCACCACCAAGAGCATCGGCAAGGGTACGGGCCTCGGTCTGCCCATCAGCTACGGCATCGTCAAGATGCACAACGGCACGATCTGGTTCGACACCGAGACCGGCCGCGGCACGACCTTCCACGTGGAGGTGCCCAGCATCAGGGTCGGCGGACAGACCGCGCTGATCGACGACAAGGGAGCGACAGCATGACCACACGGGCGACCGTCCTGTTCGTCGACGACGACCGGGACTTCCTGGAGAGCAAGCGCCTGTTCCTGGAGGCGCGCGGCTACCGTGTCCTCACCGCCGAGTCCCCGGACGAGGCGCTCAGGCTGCTCGAGACCGAGACGCCGGCGATCATCTTCCTCGACCTCATGATGGAGCACGTGGACGACGGGTTCCGGCTGGCCTACCGCATCGGGAAGGACGAGCGGCTCGGCCACATCCCGCTCGTCATGCTCAGCGGCGTGGCGGCCGAGACGGGACGCCGCTTCGACGGCGAGGCCGGCGGCCTGCGCGAGTGGAGCCGGCTCGCCCGGTTCCTGGACAAGCCGGTGACCGGCCGGCAGGTGCTCGCCGTGATCGAGCAACTCGCAGCGACCGAGCCGGCCGCCATGCGTCCGGCGGTCTGAGCCGGGGCCCCGAGAGGAGACCACCATGGCCGAGGGCAGCATCCTCATCGTCGACGACGAGTACGGCGTGCGCAGCGGCATCCGCACGATCCTCGAGATGGAAGGCTACGAGGTCGGCGAGGCCGGCGACGGCGCCGGCGCGCTCCTCGCGCTGGAGGAGCGCGACTACGACGTCGCCCTCCTCGACTACCGGCTGCCCGACACAGACGGCCTGAGCCTGCTGCAGACCATGAAGCAGCGCGGCTGCGACGCCATGGTCTGCATGATCACGGCCTACGCCAACATCGACACCGCCATCGCCGCCACGCGGCAGGGTGTGGACTTCTTCCTGCCGAAGCCGTTCAGCCCGGACGACCTGCAGGGCGTGATCGAGACGTTGCTCCGCCATAGGCGGGCACGCGCGGACGCCGAGCGCCTGCGGGCCGAGCACGAGGCCAGCCTGCTGGCGCTCGCGGAGGAGCGGACGCAGACGCACTCGCTGGTGAGCTCGCTCCGCGATGCGGTGATGGTGGTGAACAGGGACGGCGACGCGGTGCTCGCCAACCCGCCGATGCTCGAGCTGCTCGGCCTCGGCGAGGACGACGTCTTGATGAGGCCGGCGCAGGAGCTGCTCGGCGGCGGCGCCCTGGCGCCGCTCTGCGAGCAGCTCGCCACGCCGGCCCGTGACCGCACCGTGCGCCAGCTCGAGCTCGGGGAGCAGACGTACATGGCGAGCATCGTGACCTTCCGCGACGAGGCCGGCGAGGCGCGCGGCCGCATCCTCACGCTGAGCGACATCAGCGAGGTGCGCCGACTCGCGATGGAGAAGCAGAAGTTCATCCGCACCATGGTGCACGAGCTCAAGAGCCCGCTCGGGTCCATCAAGAGCCTGCTCGAGGTCGTCCTCGACAGGAGTCTCGGCGACGAGCTCGAGCCGTACCTGCCGATGATCGACCGTGCCGATCATCGCATCGACACGCTCGTCGAGCTCATCCGGGACCTGCTGACGCTGGCGCGCAGCGAGCAGGAGCCGTTCGGCGACGAGCCCGAGCTCGTCCCGGTCGCTCCGGTCCTGGACGAGGTCGCGGAGCTCGCCCGCGAGCGCGGCGCCGAGCGCAGAGTGACGGTGAGCGTCGACCTCGATCCCGATCTGCCGCCGGCGCTCGTCCGGCCCGACGACCTGACGCTGCTGCTCAGCAACCTCGTGGGCAACGCCGTCAAGTACAACCGGGAGGGCGGCACCGTCACGGTGCGAGGCTTCGTCGAGGACGGCTGGCTGCGCCTCGAGGTCAGCGACACCGGCATCGGGATCAGGAAGGAGAACCTCGACCGGCTCTGGGACGAGTTCTTCAGGGAGAAGCGGCCCGAGACCAGGGAGCTCGAGGGCAACGGTCTCGGGCTCTCGATCGTGAAGCGGCTGGTGGAGCGCGCCGGCGGCCGTCTGGAGGTCGCCAGCGTGGAGGGCGAGGGCTCCATCTTCAGTGTGGTGTTGCCGGCGTGAGCGCGCCGGCCTGAAGCTCGCGGCCGGCCGGTCCGTCCCCCCCGGCCGGCCGCGTCACCCCCGGCACCGGCGCGGTGCCGGACGGGGCGGGCGGAGTCCCCCACGGTCCTGTCCAGCCGCCCGCCCTCTCCGGCCCGCGCCGGTGCCGCTCGAACGGTCGGTCGTCGAGGTCGACGCCGGTCGCTGCGGGCGTCACCGCCCTCGGGCGAGCCAGGCCCCCGGGTGGTCGCCGCCGTCAGCCGCGCGAGCGCAGCGCCTGCGCGGCCGCGCCGATGATGACCCCGGCGGCGCAGCCTACACCGGCGCCCAGCAGGAAGGCGCCGACGATGAGACCCACGATGCCCCCGACGGCGGTGCCGATGACGATGCCGAAGGCGACCAGCGGCGGCTCGCCCCGCTGGTCCTGGTGCGGACCCGGCTGGGGCTGCGCCGGCTCCTGACTCTCCTCTGCGTGCGCCGGCAGGTCCGGGGTGGCCTGCCCCGCACTCTGGTCCGGTGCTCCCTGCTCCGGCGTCTCGCCTTCCCGATGATCGTGAGGCCCGCTCACGACAGCGCCGCCCTGCGACGGAACACGGCGCCGACCGTGTCGAGGATGAGACGGGCGCCGTGCAGCGCCGTCAGCTGCGCAGGCCCGTCGTACTGCGGCGCGACCTCCACGAGGTCCAGGCCCACCACGTTGCAGCGGTCGCAGACCGCCAGCAGGATGTCCTTGGCCTCGTAGTAGGTGAACCCGCCGGGCTCGGGGGTGCCGGTGCCCGGCGCGATCGCCGGATCGAGGGCGTCGATGTCGAAGGTGATGTAGACGTCGCCGCCCTGCGGCAGGTGCTCGACCAGGTCGGCCGGGAGCATGTCCTTGGCCCGCTGGGCCCAGAAGATGTGGGCGCCGCGGCTCTGCGCCAGGGCGATGTTGTCGCCGGCGGTGTGCAGGCTGCGGATGCCGTACTGGGTGAGCCCGCTCAGGAACCCGGCCTCGTGACTGCGGATGATGGGACTCGCGTGGCTCCAGCGCTGGCCGCCCTCGTCTTCCCAGTAGTCCATGTGCGTGTCGAACTGCACCAGGTGCACCGGTCTGCCGGCTCTCGCCTGCACGAGCGCCTTGAGCACCGGATAGGTGATGGAGTGGTCGCCGCCGAGCGTGACGGGGAAGAGGCCTGCGCTCGCGATCGGCTGGAGCCTGTCGACGACGGAGTTGTGGTAGCGCTCCGGCGACCACATGGGGCCGACTGCGACGTCGCCGCAGTCGGCCCAGCGGACGCCGCCGAGCAGTTCGACCCCTGCTTCGCCGTCGTACATCGTCTCGTGGTCCTGCTGGAAGGCCCAGAGGGTGGACGCGTCACGCAGGGCGCGAGGGCCGAGGCGGCTCCCCGGGCGGTTGGTGGTGCCCAGGTCCCACGGGACGCCGACGACGGCGACGTCGGCTTCGGCCGTCGTCGGAGCCGGCACGTACGGCGCCTTGAAGAAGGTCGCGATGCCGCCGAACGGCAGGTCTTCGTAGGTCATGACACGTGTCTCCTTGCTCCGCGGGCCCGCGCCCTCGCGAGCGCTCTCAGGCGATGCCCTTTGCCCGGGCCTTGCTCACCTCGGCGACGCATTCCTCCACGATGTCGCAGCCGAGCTCGAACAGCTCGGGCGGCATGTTGAGCGCGGGCGTGGGACGGAACCAATTGTACGCTGGCTCGTAGATGGGGATGACGCCGCGCCTCTCCATGGCGTAGACGACCTCGCGGGTGATGTCGTGCGCCGGCGTCTTCGAGTCCTTGTCCTCGACGAACTCGATGCACTGATAGCAGCCCTTGACGCGGACGTCGCCGACCACCTCGTACTGCTCCTTCAGGGCGCCGAACCTGGCCTTCGCGATCCGCTCGAGCTCCTTGACGTTGTCCAGCACCTTGTCGCGCTTCATGATCTCGATGAGCTTGATGCCGACGGCGCAGCCGACGGGAGAGCCGGCGAACGTACCTCCGGTGTAGAGTCTGCCGGCCGGCTCGCTCATGCGGTCAGACCCGAGCGTGTAGCAGATGGGGATGAGGCCGCCCGACGTGCCCTTGCCGAGCGACAGCAGCTCTACCTCGACGTCCGGGTACGCGTCCACCAGGAACCACTCGCCGCAGCGTCCCATGCCCTCCTGGACCTCGTCGTTGTAGAGGATCCAGCCGTGCTTCTTGCACAGGGCGGACAGGCGTCCCGGCCACTCGGGCGGCGGGATCTGGATGCCGTTCTCGCCCTGGACGAGCTCCACGTTGACGCCGGCGATGCTGTCCGGCGTGGCCTTGTAGCGCAGGATCATCTCCTCGATGTAAGCCAGGCAGGCGATGTCGCAGGAGGGGTGCTGCAGATGGAAGGGGCAGCGGTAGCAGGTGGGGAAGGGGACGTTGATCCAGCCGCTCATGAACGGCTCGATACCGTGGTTGTAGTGGGCGTTGTGGGGGCCCATGGCGCCGGTGCCGTAGTTGCCGCCGTGGAAGCTGCCCAGGAAGGTGATCACGAAGGGGCGGCCGGGGCCGGCGGCCTCGCGCATGATGCGCACCGCGTTCTCGACGACCTCGCTGCCGGTGGTGTCGTAGACGACCCTGGTGAGCGGCCGCGGCGCGATCTCCACCAGCTTCTCGGCGAGCTCGTACTGGTGCCACGTGGTGAGCGAGGAGAGGCACTCGGTGCCGTACTCCTTGAGCGCCTGGTGAGCGGCCTCGACGAGCTCGGGGTGGTTGCCCCCGAGCGGGGACGAGGCCCATCCGGTGAGCCAGTCGATGTAGCGGTTTCCGTCCACGTCCTCGAGGAACCACCCGTCCCTGTACCGGGAGACGAAGTGGCTCGGCGGCCAGTCGCCGACGAGGGAGACCCCCAGCATGATGTCCGCGCCGTGCTCCATGAGCGCCCGGCTCCTCGGACCAGGGGGTGGGGTGTGCACGTGCGGGCGCGTCTGATCGCCCATGGCTCTCGCCTCCCTACACCGTCGCCGGGCGCTCGCCCGGCGACCACTCGTAGTTGTCCTTGAGCGTCTTGAGGTTCAGGACGAAGCCGGCCTGTTCGATACCGGGGATGGTGCGGATCTGGTTGACGAGTACGTCGAGGAGTTCCTCGCGATCATGGGCGACGAGGCCCACGATGATGTCGAAGTCACCGGCGCAGATGCTCACGTAGTCCACTTGCGGGAGCTGGGCGACTGCCTCCGCCACGGCCTCGATGCGCTCGCCCTTCACCCGCAGATGGACCTGTGCCCAGATGAGGCCGAGGTCGAGCGGGCTGCTCACCGCGACGATCTGGATGACCTTCGTGCGCAGCAGACGGGAGACGCGCTGCCGGACGCTGGCCTCCGAGATCCCCAGGTCCTTGGCGATGGTGGTGAACGCCCGCCGGCCGTCCGCCTGCAGGTGGCTGATGATGGCGATGTCCGTCTTGTCGAGCGGCTGTCTGCGCATGCAGCCCCCTGGCGCGGTGCACCTGCGGCGCCCCGCTCGGCCAGTCGATTCGGTGCTCTTCGGCCCCGCCATTCTACGAATACCGTGGTTTCGACGCCAGAGACGGTGCGATCCCCTGCGTGGGGTACCATTAGGCTCGGACCATAAGGAGGGCTCCAGATGAAGATCGAGCGCAAGGCGTCACCCGCGCTGCTGCCGACGCCGGTCGTGCTGCTCAGCGTGGCCGGTCACGACAAGGAGAAGCCGAACATCATCACGCTCGCGTGGGCCGGCACGGTCTGCTCCGACCCGCCGATGCTGAGCGTCGCCATCCGGCCCACCCGTCACTCCCATCGGCTGGTGGACGCGGCGCGCGAGTTCGTCGTCAACGTGCCGCGCGCCGAGCAGCTCGAGCTGGTCGACCTCGCCGGTGTGTGGTCGGGGGCCGAGCACGACAAGTTCGCGGAGCTCGGCCTCAGCGCCTCGCCGGCGAGCCGGGTCGAGGCGCCGCTCATCGACGAGTGCCCCATCAACATCGAGTGCGTGGTGCGGCACCAGCTCGCTCTCGGCGCCCACGACCTCTACCTGGCCGAGATCGTCGCCGTGCAGTACGACGAGGGCCTCCTCGACGGGCACGGCCGGGTGCGGACGCAGCGGCTCGCGCCGATCGCGTACGTGGAGGGCGAATACTGGTCGCTGGGCGAGCGCATCGGCACCTACGGGGCCGCCGCGAAGGCCTCCGGACGACGCTGAACGCGGTAGACTGAGGATCCGATGAGCTTCTACATCACAACGCCGATCTACTACGTCAACAGCGAGCCCCATCACGGGCACGCCTATACGACGATCGCCGCCGACGTCGTCGCGCGGCACCACAGGCAGCGCGGCGAGGACGTCTTCTTCCTCACCGGCACGGACGAGCACGGCACCAAGATCGCCCAGGCGGCCGAGGAGCGGGGGCTCACGCCGCAGCAGCACGTGGACGTCATGGCGCCCAAGTACCGGGCCCTGGCCGCGGCGGTGGGCGCCTCCAACGACTTCTTCATCCGCACCACCGACCCGGAGCACGAGGCGTTCGTGCAGGCGTTCGTGGAGAAGCTGAGGGCCGCCGGCGACATCGAGAAGCGCACCTACGGCGGCCTCTACTGCACGGCGTGCGAGGGCTTCTGGTACGAGCGCGACCTCACGCCCGAGGGCCTGTGTCCCCAGCACGGCATCAAGCCGGTCTGGCTGGAGGAGGAGAACTACTACTTCCTCCTCAGCAGGTACCAGGACCGGCTGGCCGCGTTCTTCAAGGCTGACCCGGGCTTCGTCAAGCCGCGCTCGCGCTACAACGAGGCCCTGTCGTTCATCGAGCAGGGCCTCGAGGACATCAGCATCAGCCGCAGCAGCATCACCTGGGGCATCCCCGTGCCGTGGGACCAGGAACAGGTCATCTACGTGTGGGTCGACGCGCTCATCAACTACCTGAGCGCGCTCACCTACGCGCGTCCGGACGAGGACCTCTCGGCGCGCTACTGGCCGGCGTTCCACTTCCTGGCCAAGGACATCCTCAAGTTCCACGCCGTGATTTGGCCGGCGCTGCTCATGAGCGCCGGCTACGACCTGCCCACCGGTGAGCTCATCCACGGCTACCTGCTCGTGGGCGGCGAGAAGATGAGCAAGACGCGCGGCAACACGCTCGACCCGTTCGCCGTCATCGAGGACATGGGCGCCGAGCCGCTGCGGTACTACCTCATGCGCGAGGTCACCCTCGGGCAGGACGGCGACGTCAGCCTCGAGGGGCTGCGGGCCCGGTACAACAACGAACTCGCCAACGAGCTCGGCAACCTGCTCAGCCGCACGGTCAGCATGATCGGCAAGTACCGGGACGGGGTCATCCCTCAAGCTGGACCTGAGGGTGATGGTTTGGCGACGGTGGCCTCCGAGGGCGAGCGCATGGTGGCGACGGCGACGGCGCAGTACGGCGAGCTCAACGTCACCGGCGCGCTGGACTCGATCTGGGAGTACGTGCGGCGCCTCAACCGGCTGGTGGAGGAAGAGGCGCCGTGGAAGCTCGCCAAGGACGAAGCGCAGGCGGGCCGCCTTGACGCGGTGCTCAACGGCCTGGCGTCGGGCCTGCGCCTGGTGGCGCTGGCCGTGTACCCGGTCGTCCCGCTCACGGCGGTCGAGATCCTCAGCCGGCTCGGCCAGGACGTAGGCGACGCCGACCTGCTGCTCGACACGGCGAGCTGGTCGGCGCTCGTGCCGGCGCCCGTGGTCTTGGGCCCCCCGCTGTTCCCGCGACTCGAGACCGAGGGCTGAGGCGCCGGCGTGACCGCAGGTCCGCTCCGGCGCCGCACCGCCCATCTAGAGCTCCGCATGACGCTCGTCGATTCTCACTGTCACCTCGAGATGATCGCCGACACGGCGGGCGTCGTCGCCGAGGCCCGGGCCGCCGGCGTGACGCAGATCGTGACCATCGGCATCGACCGCGAGACCTCGCGCCGGGCAGTGGAGCTCTCCGAGTCCCTGCCCGGCGTGTACGGCACCGTCGGCGTGCACCCGCACGAGGCTCACACGCTGGACGACGCCGCGCTCGAGGAGCTCGAGCAGCTCGCTGCGCGGCCGCGCGTGGTGGCCGTGGGCGAGGTCGGCCTGGACTACTACCGCGACCTCTCGCCGCGGGACGCCCAGCGGCACGCCTTCAGCACTCAGATCGAGCTGGCGCGGCGCACCGGTCTGCCGCTCGTGGTGCACGTGCGCGAGGCCGGGGAAGAGGCTATGGCCCAGCTGGCCGCCGAGGCGGAGGGCCTGACCGTGGTCATGCACTGCTACTCGCTGCCGGAGTACGTCGACGAGTGCAACGAACGCGGCTACTACGCCAGCTTCGCCGGCAACGTCACGTACAAGAACGCCGCCGGGCTGCGGGAGGCGGCGGCACGCATCCGCGCCGACCGCCTGCTCGTCGAGACCGACGCGCCCTTCCTGGCACCGGTGCCCAACCGCGGCGCCAGCAACGTGCCGGCCTGGGTCGCGCTCACGGCGGCGTTGGTCGCGGACGTGCGCGGCGTGCCCGCCGACGAGCTCGCCGCGCTCACCACCGCCAACGCCCGCCGGGTTTTCGGGCTCGCGGAGGCGGGCTGAGGTGAGCGCGGCCGGCGGCGCACGGGCCGGCGGCGAGCGCGGCCGGCCGTCCGCGGGCGACCGCAGTCGTCCCCCGCGGCCGCACGCCCTCCGGCGGTACGGACAGAACCACCTCGTCGACAGGAACGTGCTGCACGCCATCGTCGACCAGGCGAAGGTCGGAGCGGACGACGTGGTGCTCGAGGTGGGCGCGGCCGGCGGCCTGCTCACGCGCCCGGTGCTCGAGCGCGCCCGCCTGGTGCACGCGTTCGAGATCGACCGTCGCTGGCTGCCGCGGCTCGAGGAGCTTGCCGCCGCCGAGCCGCGGCTGGTGCTGCACGCCGGCGACGCGCTCAGAGCCGATCTCGCGGCGCTCGACCCGCCACCGACGGCGGTCGTGGCCAACCTCGCCTACAACATCGCCATCCCGCTCATCATGACGACCGTCGCCGGACTGACCTCGGTGCGCCGCTGGGCGGTGATGGTGCAGCGCGAGCTCGGCGAGCGCCTGTTCGCGGCGCCGTCGACCAAGGCCTACGCCGCGGTCTCGGTGCTCACGCAGCTGGCCTGCCGGCTGGAGAAGTCGCGACCTGTGCCGGCCTCGGCCTTTCGGCCGCGCCCCCGCGTGGAGTCGAGCTTCCTCACCTTCGTGCGCCGCGACGAGGGCGGCGGGGACGCGGCGCCGGACGCGGCCGAGTACGCGGCCGTCTCGCACCTCGTGCGGCTTGCGTTCGGCCAGCGCCGCAAGACGCTCGCGAACTCGCTCGGCGGCGCCGCCCACGGCGGGGTCACGCTCAGCCGGGACGACGTGCGCGAGGCGCTCCTGGGGCTGACGCTGGGAGAGGCGGCGCGGCCGGAGGAGCTCACGCCGCCGCAGTGGCGAACGTTCGCCGCCGCTCTCGGCCGCCCT
Organism: Actinomycetota bacterium; assembly: GCA_012514235.1. Taxonomy (GTDB): domain Bacteria; phylum Actinomycetota; class Thermoleophilia; order UBA2241; family UBA2241; genus CAIXSE01. The sequence continues at coordinate 20,432 of JAAZAR010000045.1, read as the reverse complement.
CGGGACGGCGGACCGGCGGCGTGAGGAGGACGCGATGAACGACGCAGGCGGACGGGCCGAACCGGTGACCCAGGTCGCGGCGCCGGCCAAGCTCAACCTGGCGCTCCTGGTCGGCCCGGTGCGGCCGGACGGGTTCCACGAGATCGCGTCGGTGATGACGCCCGTCTCCCTCGCCGACCTCGTGACCGTGGAGAGGACGCCGGGCGCCGGGCCGGACGTCGTGTGCGACGTCGCGCCGGGCGCCGACAACCTGGCGGCGAAGATGGTCCGCGAGCTCGAAGCCCGGCTCGACCGCCCCTTCGAGGTCCGCGTGACGATCGAGAAGCGCATCCCGGCCGGCGCGGGACTGGGCGGCGGCAGCTCGGACGCGGCGGCCACACTGCTCGCGCTCGAGCGGCTGTACGGCCTCGGTCTACCTCCGCGGATGCGCCACGAGGCAGCCGCGGCCGTGGGCAGCGACGTCCCCTTCTTCCTCTGGCCGGGCCCGCAGCTCGCCATGGGACGCGGGCAGGTGCTCAAGGACGTCGCGCTGCCGGCGCTGCACCTGGTGATCGCCATGCCCGACGTGGCGCTGAGCACCGCGGCCGTCTACGGCTGGCGCGACGAGGACGCGGAGGTCAGCCTCGGGGACTTCGTGCCGCGGGCTCGACGGCTGTCCGCGAGGGCCCAGGGTGCGAGCACCGTGAAGGACGTGGCCGCGCTGGTCGCCAACGATCTGGAGGCGAGCGTCGTAGCCCGCACGCCCGAGGTCGGCGACATGATCGCGCGGCTGCGCGGCGCCGGAGCGCTCGCCGCGGCCATGACCGGGAGCGGCGCCGCCTGCTTCGGCGTGTTCGCCTCGGAGGCGGCCGCTCTGAAGGCGCGGGAGGCCGTTGCCCCCGCCCGCGCCTGGTACGTCACCGATCTTCAGCCCGCCGCGCCGTGAGACGCCTGCGTGATACATTAACCTGCCGCTTCTGCGGCGGGCGGCTGACCGCCTCGCGGCGCTTCGGCCGTCACGCGCTGGGGCGTAGCCAAGTGGTAAGGCACCGGGTTTTGGTCCCGGCATCCGGAGGTTCGAATCCTCCCGCCCCAGCCAGCACACGTCAGCCGAGAGCCGGCGGGCAGCTGTCCCCGACACCATCCTCAAGGTGATCCAGATGAGCACAGCAGACACCAAGCGGCCGTCGCTGGCCGTCGCCATCCTGGCGGCGGGCCTGGGCACGCGCATGAAGTCCGACCGTCCCAAAGTGCTGCACGAGGTCTGCGGCCGACCCATGCTCTCGTACGTCATCGACGCCGCGCTCAGCGTCTCGCCCGAGCGGGTCGTCGTGGTCACGGGACCGGACCAGGACGCCATCAACGACATCCTGCCGGTGGGCTGCGAGCGTGCCGTGCAGCAGGAGCGGCGCGGGACCGGCGACGCCGTCCGCGCCGGCCTCGAGGCGCTGCAAGGCTTCTCCGGCGACGTCATGGTGCTGTACGGCGACGTGCCGCTCGTCGACGGCGACTTCGTCGCCGCCCTCCACGAGCGGCACCTCGAGGACGCCGCCGCGGCGACGCTCACCACCATCGAACTCGATGACCCCGGGCACTACGGGCGCATCGTGCGCGGCGAGGACGGGCAGGTCGTCCGGATCGTCGAGCACCGCGACGCCTCGCCGGAGGAGCGCGAGATCGACGAGATCAACGTCGGCATGTACGTGTTCCGCGCGGATGCGCTGCGGCCTGCCCTCGACAAGCTCGAGAGCGACAACGACCAGGGCGAGCTGTACCTCACGGACGCCGTACATCTGCTCCTCGCCGCCGGGCACGCGGTGACCAGCTTCGAGAGCGACGACGAGGAGATGTGCATGGGGGTCAACTCGCGCGTCGAGCTGGCCGTCGTCAACGCCGCCATGCGCCGGCGCCTGCTGGAGCGACTCATGCTCGCCGGCGTCACCGTCGAGGATCCGGAGACGACCTTCGTCGACTACGGCGTCGAGGTCGGCCGCGACACGCTCATCCGCGCCTCCACCCACCTGCTCGGCCGCACCACGGTCGGCGCCGCCTGCGAGGTAGGGCCGGGCTGCTTCCTCAGGGACGCCTTCGTCGGCGACCGCGCCCGCGTCGTCAGCTCGCACCTCTACGAGTGCGTCATCGGCTCCGGCTGCAGCGTCGGTCCCTTCGCCTACATCCGGCCCAACACGGTGCTCGCCGAGGGCGCCAAGGCCGGCACGTTCGTCGAGATCAAGAACAGCCGCATCGGCGAGCGCAGCAAGGTGCCGCATCTCAGCTACGTGGGCGACGCCGTCGTCGGCAAGGAGAGCAACATCGCCGCCGGCAACATCACCGCCAACTACGACGGGTACGAGAAGCATGCGACCACCATCGGCGACCGCGTCCGCACGGGCAGCGACACCACGATCGTCGCGCCCGTGACGATCGGCGACGATGCCTTCACGGCCGCCGGGTCCGTCATCACGCGCGACGTGCCGGCCGGGTCTCTGGCCGTCGCGCGCGAGCAGCAGAAGAACGTTGAAGGGTACGCCGAGCGCCGTGCGGCGCGGCGGCTGCGCGAGCAGCAGCAGGACTGACGGCGCGACGGTGCCGCCCCCTTTGATAGAATCACCGACCGGTCTGTGGATGGACAGGAAGAGAGGCGAACGGTGGCGGACAGCACCTGCTGCGTGACCTCGCCGCGCAAGCGGCTGATGATCTTCTCTGGGCGCAGCAACCCCGCCCTCGCGGCGAAGATCGCCGACAAGCTCGACGTCCAGCTCGGCAGCATCGAGCTCAAGACGTTCTCCAACGGCGAGATCTATGCGCGCTTCGAGGAGAACGTCCGCGGCTCCGACATGTTCATCGTCCAGTCGCCCTGCGACAGCATCAACGACGAGCTCATGGAGCTGCTCATCATGATCCAGGCGGCCCAGCTCGCTTCGGCCAAGCGCATCACGGCCGTCATGCCGTACTACCCCTACTCGCGGCAGGACAAGAAGAGCGCGGCCCGCGAACCAATCTCCGCGCGCCTCGTCGCCACCCTGCTCGAAGCATCCAAGGTCGACCGTGTGCTCTCCATGGACCTGCACCAGGGCCAGATCCAGGGGTTCTTCGAGATCCCGGTGGACCACATGACCGCCGTCCCCATGCTGGCCGACTACTTCCGCTACAAGGACTTCGGCGGCACGCCGCTCGTGGCCGTGTCGGCCGACGCGGGCGGCGTCAAGCTCGCCAAGCGGTTCATCAACCGCATCCCGGGGTGCGACCTCGCGGTGCTCACCAAGATGCGACCCGACCACAACGTCGCCCAGACCATGCACTTCATCGGCGACGTGCGCGACAAGATCGCGATCATCGTGGACGACATCATCGACACCGCCGGCTCCATCACCAGCGCCATCGAGACGCTGTACGACAACGGCGCCAAAGAGGTGTACGTGACGGCCACGCACGGCATCTTCAGCGGCCCGGCCTTCGACCGCATCGGGTCCTCGGGCGTCAAGGAGGTCGTGGTCACCGACACCGTGCACGTCGAGGCCGCCGGCTGCGACAAGGTCAAGGTGCTCTCAGTGGCCGACATCCTCGCCCGCACGATCCGCAACGTGTTCGAAGACGAGTCGGTGAGCGAGATCTTCGCCGGCGACAACCAGCTGTTCTAGGAGACAAACACATGGACAACGTCAGCATCGTCGTGCACAAGCGCGACGTCACCGGGACCCGCGCGGCGAAGCGCCTGCGCAAGTCCGGCCTCATCCCCGGCGTCCTGTATGGACACGGCAAGGCCGCCACTCCGTTCGCCGTCGAGCCGCACGTGCTCCGTGAGGCGCTCGGCACCGCGGCCGGCATGCACGCCGTCCTGGACGTGACCCTCGAGGGCCAGAAGCGCAGCCACAAGGCGATCGTCAAGGATCTCGAGCTCGACAAGGTCAAGTACGGCGTGCTCCACGTCGACCTCCAGGAGATCCGCCTGGACGAGACCATCGAGACGCAGGTGGCCGTCCACTTCGAGGGCGAATCCAAGGGCGTCAAGGCCGGCGGCCTGCTCGAGGAGACCGTGCGTGAGGTCACCGTCAAGGGCGTGGTGACGGAGATCCCCGAGCACCTCGTCATGGACATCACCGACCTCGACATGAACGGCACCCTCAAGGTCGCCGACCTTCGTGTGCCGGACGGCATCGAGATCCTGGACGACCCCGAGGAAGTCCTGTGCTCGGTGCTGCCGCCGCGCAAGGTCGAGGAGGCCGAGGAGGCCGCCGAGGTCGAAGGCGAGGCCGTCGCGGCCGAGCCCGAGCTGGTCGGCAAGAAGGACGAGGAGGAAGAGGCCTGACGGTCCTCCTGGGGGCCGCCTGACCGCGAGGCGCCGTGGCCCTGTTCCGTCCCTCACCACATGTCGAGCGCCTCGTCGCCGGCCTGGGGAATCCCGGGCCGGCGTACGAGGGCACTCGGCACAACATCGGCTACCGCGTCGTCGAGGAGCTCGCGCGGCGGCACGGGTTCCCGCGCGCCAAGCGCGGGTTCGAGGGCCGCGTGGCCGAAGGCTCCATCCGCGGCCGCTCCGTGCTGCTGCTGCAGCCGACGACGTTCATGAACGACTCGGGCCGCAGCGTCGCCGCCGCTCTCCGGGCTCTCAAGCTGACGCCGGGCGACCTGCTCGTCGTGCACGACCACATCGACCTGCCGTTCGGCCGGCTGCGGCTGCTGCTCGGCGGCGGCAGCGGCGGCAACAACGGCGTGAAGAGCGTGACGAGCCTCATAGGGCCGGACTACGCGCGACTTCGCGTCGGGGTGGACCGGCCGCCGAGCACCCACCCCGACGTGGTCGCCGACTACGTGTTGAGTCGGTTCAGTGAGAGCCGCGCGGAGGTGGACGCGCTCACGGACGCCGCGGCAGACGCTGTGGAGCTATGGCTGGACGCCGGGCTTGAGGCCGCCGCCAACACCGTGAACCGGCTCCCGCGCTGACACCGAGTGCTGCCGCAGCACCGGCGTCACGGTCAGGACCGTCGCGCCCGGCAGCGACGCCTTGGCCAGGGCCACGACGATGTCGTCCTGCGCCTTCATCGCCCTCCACCAGTCGATCGGGTCGTCGTTCATCAGGATCGCGAACGCCACGAGGTGGTCGTTGGCGCTGGTGACGTAGCCCGAGAGACAGATCGCGATGTTGAGCGTGCCGGTCTTGGCGTGCGCGTTCCCCGCCGCCGCCGTGCCGCGCATGCGATCGCGCAGGGTGCCGTCCTTGCCGGCGATCGCCAGCGAGTCGTAGAAGTCCTCGAAGTCGTCTCGCTGGCGCATCGCGCCGAGCAGCTTGACCAGGCCCTGGGCCGTCATCCGGTTGCCGTAGCTCAGACCGGAGCCGTCCTGGATGACGTACGTGCCGGTCCTGACGCCGAGAGCGTGCAGGGCGTCCTTGCTGGCTCTGGTCCCGACAGACGTGCTGCCTTCGCCGTAGTGGTCCTTGCCGAGGCCCTTGAGGATCATCTCGGCGAAGAAGTTGTCGCTCTCCTTGTTCATGCGCTTGAGCACGGCGCGCAGCGACGCCGAGTACTGCTGGTCGACGAGGTCGGCGCTCTCCGGCAGCTTCCCGGTGCCCGGCTTGCCCTCGACCGTGATGCCCGCCTTGCGCAGTGCCTGCGTCATCAGGCGGGCTGCGAAGGTGGCCGGTGCGGCGACGCGGTTCCCGTCTTCGAGCCCCTGGTCGCCGGAGAGGGCCGACAGAGGTCCGCACTCGAGATGCAGCCCGTTCTTCCAGGTCGGGATCGTCGTGAGCTTGTCGAACCAGCTGGCGTCCCCCAGGACTCTGCCCTCGATCCTGCGGATGCCGGCGCGCTTGACCTGTCTGGCGAAGGTCTCGAAGGAGGCCGTCTTCATCTCGAGGGTGTCCTTCTGGTAGGCGCGTGTGGACAGGCTGGGGTCGCCGCGGCCGACCAGGTAAAGGTCGCCGAAGAGCGTGCCCTGTGCGTCGACGGGCTCCCCGGCGGCGTACAGCCCGGTGGTGAACCGATGCTCGAAGCCCCACCCGAAGACGGCCGCGGCGCTGGTGACCAGCTTGAGGTTCGAGGCGGGCGCCAGCATGGTGTCGGCGTTGCGTCCGTAGACGGGGAGCGCCGCGTCGAGGTCCCAGACGTAGATGCCCGTGCCCGACCCGCCGAACCCGGACGAGCGCAGCACCTCGTCGATGCGGTCGGCGACGCCGGCGGCCGCCGGCGTCGGGAAGAGAGCGAGGCCGAGCGCGAGCGCCGCGATGACCAGGAGGAGCGGGAGGACCACCGCGCGCGCACCGCGGCTCGTGCCCCGGACGCCGGCCCGCGCCGGGAGCATCTGTGCAGTGAGCGTACCTCCCATCGTGGCGTCCATACTACGATGCCGCGGCGCGGCGGGGGAACCCCGCCGGGAGCCGCCGGGAGCGCTGATGGGTTGACTCCCCCTACCCCACAGGGGATAAGAGGACAATGAGTCCCGCCTTCACCGATCGCTCGGCGCGGGGGATCGCCCTGCGCGCCTCGTTCCTCCTCGCCCTCGCCGTGGCGGCGCTCGTGGCGCTGTCCGGCGACCCGCACTCCGGCGGCGCGGCCGGCGCCGCGCCGGCCGCTTCAGCGGCCGGTCCTGCACCGGCCGTGGCCCGGGAGGGGGTGCCGTGGGCGGCCGCGGAGTCCTACCCGGCCGCCTACGACCTGCGAGACCAGGGTCTGCTCACCGGCGTCCGCTCGCAGGACAACTTCAGCACGTGCTGGATCCTCGCGGCCACCGGGGCGCTCGAGTCCTCCATCCTGCGGGGAGAGGGCCTGCGTCTCGACTTCTCCGAGAACAACCTCGCCAACCACATGGCCTCCCGCCTGGACTACGAGGGCATGGCGCCGAGCGAGCTGGCCGTCGCCTACTACGCCCGCTGGGAGGGACCCGTCTGGGAGTCGTCTGACCGCTACCCGCGCCCCGGCCGGTCGCCGGCCTTCCTGCGCGCCGTGCGCCACGTGCAGGACGTCCTGTTCCTGCCGGCGCGGCAGGGGCCGCTCGACAACGCCGCCGTCAAGTGGGCGATCATGACCTACGGCGGCGCCGACGCCGCGGTCGACTTCCGGGTGCAGGACGAGTACCGGTCCTGGAACAGGTCCACCAACGCCTACTACAACCCGAGCAGGAAGCAGCCCAACCACCACGTCCTCATCGTGGGATGGGATGACACGTTCTCGGCCTCGAAGTTCCTCGACGGGCGCAGGCCGCCCGGCGACGGCGCGTTCCTCATCAAGAACAGCTGGGGGACCGATTGGGGCGACAAGGGGTTCGCCTGGGTCTCCTACTACGATGCCACCATCGGCGACGCGCCGGTGGTGTTCTCTGGCGTCGAGAAGGCAGGCAACTACGACGCCGTCTACCAGTACGACGCCCTCGGCCGCAGCAGGTGGCGCGCCGCCGGGGCCGGTGAGCGCGCCTGGTTCGCGAACCGCTTCACCGCCGCCGGGGACGGCGCGGTCACGGCGGTGTCGTTCTACACCCCGGTGACGGGGACCGCGTACGAGGTCCGCGTGACCGGCAGTGTCGCGCAGGTCGCTGCGGCCCCGGCCGCGGCCGCGGGCGTCATCGACGTCCCCGGGTACCGCACGGTGCGGCTGGATCGGCCGGTCGCGATCGCGGCGGGGAAGAGGTTCGTGGTCGCCGTCGGCGTCACGACGCCGGGGTGGGACAGGCCGGTGCCGGTCGAGGCGCCCTCGGCGCTCATCTCTCCCCGGTCGGCCGCCGGACAATCCTTCGTGAGTCCCGACGGGGAGCGGTGGACCGACCTGACGACGCTGCAGGGGATGGGCCGTGCCAACGTCAACCTCAAGGCGTTCGTGGACGCCGCCGGCGCCGCGGATTCGCGCGCGCCGCGCGCCGAGGTCCGCGGCGGGGCGGTCCGGCGCGGCGCCAAGGCGAGGATCCGCTGGCGGCTCGTCGATCCTCCGTTCTCGAGCGCGAGTGCGATCGTGGAGCTCAGGGTGCGGGACGCAGGAGGCCGCCTCGTCGCCCAGCGGCGCATCCCGGCCGTGGCCGTCGGCGAGCGGGGGACCTGGTCGTTCCGGGTCACCTGGAAGGCGGGCCGCTACAGCGTGAGGGCTCGGGCCTTCGACGTCAGCGGACGCCGGTCGCAGGCGAGCAGGGCCACGGTGGTCGTCCGCGGGCCGGGAGCGTCCGCGACGAGGGCCGCGGGGCGCTGATCCGAGAGGCCGCCGGTCGGGCTTCGTCCGTTCGGCCGCTGCGGGCCCGGCGCCTCGGGCCGGCATGGTCGAGGCGGCGGGGCGTCGGCTAGAATCGGCGGGAGCCCCGCCGCCGTGAGGCGTGCGGGGCGTTCGGCGTGCCCGGGTCGCCGCCGGGTCCCTGCGGGCCGAGCGGTGCCCGGTGAGGAGGTTGAGCGTGTTCCTCGACTACCTGCGCAACGACGAGCAGTTCGCGACGGCCGCGCCGCGGCTGCAGCGCGGCGCGGCCGCGTACGCGCCGAGCTTCTACGCGCCGTACGTGCTCGCCGCCGTCCTGGCCGAGCAGGGTGGAGGCAGCGTGGTGGTCGCTCCCGACGGCGAGGCGGCCACGCGGCTCGCCGCCGACCTCTCGGTGTACCTGGGCGTCCAGGTGCCGGTGCTGCCGGCCCGCGGCGTGCTGTATGGCGCTGACGTCGCGCCGGCGCCTCACGTGGTGGGCGAGCGCCAGCAGGCACTGACGGCGCTCGCCGCCGGGGGTGTCGTGGTGGCCGAGGCCGTGGCCCTGCTCGAGCGGTTCCTGCCGCTCGAGCTCCAGCCGCGGCCCCTCGGGCTCGCGCCGCGCGAGCAGCTCGACTTCGAGGCAGCCGTGGAGCGCCTCGCCGAGCTCGGCTACGAGCGCGTCGAGCAGGTGCGCGGCCGCGGCGAGTTCGCCGTGCGCGGCGGCCTGATCGACGTCTACCCGGCGCTCGGCGACCCCTTGCGCGTGGAGTTCTGGGGCGACGAGGTCGAGCGTCTGCGCACCTTCTCCGTCTACTCGCAGCGCACGACGGGGGAGGTCGCGTCGGCGACGGTGTTCGCCGCGTTCGAGGCAGACACGTCGCAGCCGGAGTACGTGACCGGATTGCACCAGGCCGTGGCCGACTGGGAACGCGAGGGTCGCGAGGAGACGCCGGAGGAGCTCGAGCGCCGCGCGGCCGTCCGCGCGCTCGCGGCGCTCGCAGGGCGGTTCACCACGCTGGGCGGGCTCGCCGCCGCAGCGGGTCTCGCCTGGGCCGTCTTCAACCCGGACGAGACCTGGCGGGCGCTCGCCGACTTCGACGCCGAGCTGCAGACGGCGGTGCCCGGCGCGGCTCTGCGCGAGCGGCTCTACGTGCCGCTCGCGGACGCCCGCGCCCTGCTGGCCAGGGCTCTGCACCTCGACGTGGTGCGGCGCGACCAGCCCGTGCAGTTCGCCGCCTCGCGGCCGCAGTTCGCCGCCCGCGATCTCGCCAGCGCGGAACGCGACCTCATGCGGCTGGTCAAGGACGAGTACCGCGTGTTCGTCGTGTTCCGTCACGAGGGCGAGGCCGAGCGCGCCACGTACCGGTTGCGCAACATCTCCGCCGAGGTGGTGACGCCCGAGCAGATGGAGCGCCTCGGGGAGGCGGGCCCCGGGCTCTACTTCGTCGCTGCGCCGCTGCGCGACGGGTTCGTGGCGGAGGATCTCAAGCTCGCCGTCGTCAACGAACGGGCCCTCATCCGGGCGGCGCCGCGTGAGCGCCGCTTCGCGGCCGGCACGCGGCTCACCACCTTCTTCGACGTCCGCCCGGGCGACCACGTGGTCCACGAGGACCACGGCATCGCCCGGTTCGCCGGCATCGAGACGCGCACGGTGGCCGGCGTCACCCGCGACTACCTGCTGCTGGAGTTCCGCGGCGACGACCGCGTCTTCGTCCCGCACGACCAGATTGGCAAGGTCAGCCGCTACGTCGGCGCATCCGGGGCGACGCCGTCGCTGGACAAGCTCGGCGGTACGCACTGGCAGACGGTCAAGACGCGGGCGCGGACGGCCGTGGTGGAGATGGCGGGCGAGCTGCTGCAGCTCTACGCCGCCCGCCAGGCGATCCCCGGCTTCGCGTGTCCGCCGGACGGCGAGCTCATGCGTCGCCTGGAGGACGCCTTCCCCTACGAGGAGACCGACGACCAGGCCGAGGCCATCGACGAGGTCAAGAACGACATGGAGGCCCCGCATCCCATGGATCGCCTCATCTGCGGGGATGTGGGCTACGGCAAGACGGAGGTCGCACTGCGCGCCGCGTTCAAGGCCGCGGAGGCCGGCAAGCAGACGCTCGTCCTCGTCCCGACGACCATCCTGGCCGAACAGCACTGGATGACGTTCGAGGAGCGCTTCGCCGACCTTCCGGTCACGGTCGGCATGGTCTCCCGGTTCCGCACCGCCTCCCAGCAGAAGAAGACGCTCGCCGCGTTCGCCAGGGGAGAGATCGACGTGCTGGTGGGGACGCACAGGCTGCTGAGCACGGACGTGCGTCCCAGGGAGCTCGGTCTGGTCATCGTGGACGAGGAGCAGCGCTTCGGGGTGCGGCAGAAGGAGCTGCTGCGCAACCTCAAGCTGCAGGTGGACGTCATGAGCCTCTCGGCCACGCCGATCCCGCGCACCCTGCAGATGAGCCTGAGCGGGATCCGCGACATCTCCGTGATCGAGACGCCGCCGCGCGGGCGGCACGAGGTCCGCACCTACATCGGTGAGTACCGGGACGACCTCGTGCGTGTCGCCATCGAGAAGGAGATCGCCCGCGAGGGCCAGACGTTCTTCCTCCACAACCGGGTGGAGACCATCGACCAGGCGGCCGAGCACGTGCGCGCGCTCGTCCCCGGGGCGCGCGTGATCGTCGCCCACGGGCAGATGCAGGAGCGGCAGCTCGAGAAGGTGATGCTCTCGTTCCTCGCCGGGGAGGCGGACGTGCTGGTGACCACGTCGATCATCGAGAGCGGCATCGACATCCCGACCGCCAACACGCTGATCGTGGACCGGGCGGACTTGCTCGGCCTGGCGCAGCTGTACCAGATCCGGGGGCGCATCGGGCGCAGCGACGCGCACGCGTTCGCCTACCTGCTCTACCCCAGCGACGACCTGCTGACCAGCGAGGCGGCGGCCCGGCTGCAGACGCTGAGCGACCACACCGACCTCGGCGCCGGCTTCAAGATCGCCATGGCCGATCTCGAGATCCGCGGCGCCGGGAACCTGCTCGGCGACGAGCAGAGCGGCCATGTGGCCGCCGTCGGTTTCGAGATGTACGCGCAGATGCTGGAGGACGCGGTGCGCGAGCTCGCCGGCGAGCAGGCTGCCGTGGCCGCTCCGGTCCGCGTGGACCTGCCGGTGACCGCCTATGTGCCCCCCGAGTACATCGCATACGAGGCGACGAAGATCGACGCCCACCGGCGCATCGCGCGGGCGCGGACGGTCGGCGAGCTCGGCGACGTGCGGGCCGAGCTCGCCGACCGGTTCGGCCCGCCGCCGGAGCCCGTCGAGAACCTCATGACGCTGCAGGCGATACGGATCAAGGCGGCGGAGCTGGGCGCTTCCTCCGCCGCCTTCCGCGGCAGCCGGCTCCAGGTCGACGGCCTCGACCTCGACGACGAGTGGGCGGACCGCGTACGAACCTCACTGCCGCGCGCCACGTATCTCAAGAAAGACCACGTGCTGGCGGTGCATCGGGACGGGCAGGAGCCCGCGCTCCTCCGGTGGGTCGAGGCTACGCTCGATGCTATACTCGCTTCTCGTGTGTCTCACAGTCCGTCGTCCCCTGGGAGAGAGGATCTATGAAGAAGCTCATCATCGGTGTGGCCCTCGTCGCCCTCACGATGTCGGTGCTCGTGCTGGCCGGCTGCGGGGACGACAAGAAGGTGCCCGCCGGCGCAATCGCCGCCGTCGGTGACGGGGTGGTGACGCAGGAGCAGTTCGACGAGATCTGGAGCCAGGCTGAGGCACAGTACGCGTCGCAGGAGGGTGCGCCGGAGTTCCCCAAGGAGGGCTCCGAAGCCTACAACCAGCTCAAGGCCAGCATCGTCAACTACCTGGTCCAGAACGAGATCATCAAAGAGAAGGCCGCCGAGATGGACGTCAAGGTGACCGACGAGGCCTTCGACGAGCGCATGAAGCAGATCGTCGAGCAGGTCGGCGGCCAGAAGAAGCTCGACAAGCTGCTGGAGCAGCAGTCCGTCACGCAGGCGCAGCTGGAGCAGCAGCTCAGGGCCCAGATGCTGCAGGATGCCGTGCAGCAGAAGGTCTACGAGGACATCGCGGTCAGCGAGGCCGACCTCAAGAAGTACTTCGAGGACCCGGACAACGCGTCCCAGTTCAAGGTGGAGGAGAGCGTGGACGCGCGCCACATCCTGGTGAAGACCAAGGCCGAGGCGGAGAAGGTCCGCGACCTGCTCGAGGCCGACAGCTCGGACGCCAACTGGAAGAAGGTCGCCAAGGAGTACTCCACCGACACGGGCTCCAAGGACAACGGCGGCGACCTCGGCAACTTCCCCAGGGGCCGCATGGTCCCGCCCTTCGAGGAGGCGGCCTTCAGTCTCGAGGCGGGGGAGATCTCCAAGCCGGTCAAGTCGCAGTTCGGCTACCACATCATCGAGGTCACCAAGAAGACCCCGGGCAGCACGCAGACGTTCGAAGAGGCCAGGCCCACCATCGAGCAGCAGCTCAAGTTCCAGAAGCAGGCCACGGCCTGGGAGGAATGGCTCAAGAAGGCCAAGGAAGAGGCAGGCGTGGTCTACGCCCCCGGCTTCGACCCGGAGCTGCTCACGGCGTCGCCGAGCCCGGCTGCGTCGGCCGCCGCCTCGCCGGCAGAATAAGGGCGACCGCGGGGGGCGATCGGCCGTGAGCCTCTCGCTCGTGTACATCGGCGCCGCCGCCGGAGCGGCGCCCGCAGCCTCGCTGCGGGCCCTCTCCGGCGGCGGCGCCGTTTCTGCTGCCGGCTCCGTGCCGGCGGTGTACGTCCCCGCCGGCCTCGACGGCGAGCTCCGGGAGCTCGTGGCCGAGGCCGCCGACCTCGGCTACGGCCGTCTGCTCGAGCTGGACCCCGCCGACGGCGAGGCCCTCGACGATCTCGTCCGCCTGGCGGTGGACAGCGACGTCGTCGTGGCGCTCGCCGGTCCCGTCGGCCCTCAGCTCGCGCGCGAGCTGCGCCGGCGGGCCGCCCCGGGTGCCGCCGGCCTGTCGCCTCTTGCCGTCGCCGGTCAGTCGACGCCCGGCGCCTCCCCCGGCATCGTCACCGTGCCCGAGGGCCCCGTCTTCGACGATGCCCTGCTGGGGCAGGAGCTCGTCTCGCTCAAGCGGATCGTGGACGTGCTCCGTGTCGAGTGTCCGTGGGACCGCGAGCAGACGCCTCGCGACATCATCGGCTACACGGTGGAGGAGGTCCACGAGCTCGCCGACGCCGTGGCCGCCGGTGACCTCACCGCGGAGCACGGCGAGCTGGGCGACTTGCTGCTGCAGGTGGTGCTGCTCTCGCTCATGCTGAGCGAGCAGGACGCCGGCGACCTCGGCAGCGTGGCGCACGAGATCGAGGCCAAGCTCATCCGCCGGCATCCCCACATCTTCGGCAGCGACGTCGCCGAGACGCCCAAGGACGTCAAGGACCGCTGGGAGCGGATCAAGGTGGAGCAGGAGGGCCGGCAGGGCATCTTCCACGACGTGCCGGCCGGGTTCCCCGCGCTGCTCTACGCCAAGAAGCTGCAGCAGCGCGCCGCGAGCGTCGGGTTCGACTGGGACTCGGCGTCGGAGGCGTTCCCCAAGATCGCCGAGGAGCACGCCGAGCTGGCGGAGCTCTTCCGCGAGGCCGCGGAGGCGCAGGCTGCCGCCGCGGACCGCTCCGGTACGGTGGGGCCGCCGCGCGCCGATGAGCGGCCCCCTCGTGCCGATCCGGACCGCGGCGACCCGCGTGTGGCGCACGAGGTCGGCGACCTTCTGTTCGCCACCGTCAACGTCGCCCGCCTGCTGCACGTGGACCCGGAGCTCGCGCTGCGCGAGGCCGGCAACCGGTTCGAGCGTCGCGTGACGGCGGCGGTCGCGCTGTCCGCCGCCGAAGGGCGCGACTGGACGTCACTCGACCTGCCGGCGCAGGAGGAGTACTACCAGCGCGCCAAGGCCGGAGAGGCGCCGGCTCCGGGCGGCGAGCCGCCCGCGGGCGCCGGCGCCTGACGGCGGCGGCCCCTTCAGGCCGCCTCCTCCACCAGCGCGATGTCGAGGCCGCCGCATTCGGGGCACGAGATCAGATCCTCCTCGATGTCGGAGAGAAGTTCCGTCTTCGTGAACGTGCAGCCGCAGTCCTTGCACTCGTAGTAAGGCCCTTGCATGGTCACCCCCTTCTTCCGTCCCCACATCGGGAATGTTCCCGATGAACGGCCCGGTCAACTGCCGTGACGGAGCCGGGGGCGAGTGGTGTGATAGCGTGCCCCTGCGCCCCGCCCCGCGGGCGCGGCGAGAGCCCGGACCGGGGCGCACCAGGCAAGACCGACGCGAGGAGGATCCCGCGCAATGACCACCATCATCGACGTCACAGCACGGCAGATCCTCGACTCCCGCGGCAACCCCACGGTCGAGGTCGAGGTGGAGCTGGAGTCCGGCGCCGTCGGACGCGCCGACGTGCCCTCCGGCGCATCCACCGGCGAGTACGAGGCCGTGGAGCTGCGCGACGACAGCGGGGAGTACCTGGGCAAGGGCGTGCGCACGGCGGTCGACAACGTCAACAACCTGATCGCGGAGGAGATCGTCGGCTTCGACGCCACGGACCAGCGGCTGGTCGACCGGATGCTGATCGAGCTCGACGGCACCCCCAACAAGGCCAGGCTGGGCGCCAACGCCGTCCTCGGCGTCTCGCTGGCGACCGCGTACGCGGCCGCCGCCGCGCTCGAGCTGCCGCTCTACCAGTACGTCGGCGGCGTGAACGCCTTCACGCTGCCGGTGCCCATGATGAACATCATGAACGGCGGCAAGCACGCGGACAACAACGTCGACCTGCAGGAGTTCATGGTCATGCCGGTCGGCGCCGGGAGCTTCGAGGAGGCCCTGCGCATCTGCGCCGAGGTCTACCACGGGCTCAAGGGCGTGCTGAAGAAGAAGAACCTCAGCACGGCGGTCGGCGACGAGGGCGGCTTCGCCCCGGACCTCGGCAGCAACGAGGAGGCCATCAGGGTGATCATGGAGGCCATCGATGCAGCCGGCTACGAGCCCGGCGAGGACGTGCGCATCGCGCTCGATCCCGCCGCCTCGAGCTTCTACGACGCCGGCAAGCAGCGCTACGTGCTCGAGGGCGAGGGCCGCGAGCTGACGAGCGCCGAGCTGGTGGACTACTACGCGGCGCTCGTCGACACCTATCCGATCATCAGCATCGAGGACGGCCTCGCCGAGAACGACTGGGACGGCTTCAAGCTCATGACCGAGAAGCTCGGCGACCGCCTGCAGATCGTCGGCGACGACCTCTTCGTCACGAACGTGGAACGCCTCGCCCAGGGCATCGAGAGGGGCTCGGCCAACAGTATCCTCATCAAGCTCAACCAGATCGGCACGCTCAGCGAGACGCTGGACGCCATCCAGATGGCCACGCGCGCCGGCTGGACGGCCGTGTGCTCGCACCGGTCGGGCGAGACCGAGGACACCACGCTGGCCGATCTCGCGGTGGCCACCAATGCCGGCCAGATCAAGAGCGGTGCTCCCGCGAGGACCGACCGGGTGGCGAAGTACAACCAGCTGCTGCGCATCGAGGAGATGCTCGGCGAGGTCGCGTACTACCCCGGCATCAACGCGTTCTACAACCTCGTGAGGGTCTGACCGGGGGCGACCGGCGGGCGACGTCCCGGGGAGGTCCCGGTCGGTCGAGTTGCAGAGGGAGGCGGTCGTGCCGCACACTGTCTCCTAGATACCGCCGACCGTATCGCGGTCGAGCCTGCTACGTCCCACCCTTCACCCAAAGGAAGCACGAGCATGTACTGTCCCGAATGCGGCAACGACGCCGGCGAAGCCAGGTTCTGCCCCGAGTGCGGCGCGAACCTGGCCGGCGTCAAGAAGGCCCTGAGCGGCAAAGCCGGTTCCGAGGCCGCCGAGCGTAGCGAGGCGGCCTCGACCGCGGCGCCGGCCGCAGGCGGCCCGCGCCGGCTCTCCCCGGCCGTCATCTGGGGGGCGTTCGCCGCCCTCGCCGTCGTGGTCATCATCGTCGTCGTCATGGTCTCCGGCGGCTTCGGCAGCGGGTCCGGCGACGACACGTCCGCGGCCGCGAGCGGAGCCTCCGTCGAACCCGTCTCGGCCGACACCACCGGCAGCTACGAGGAGCTCGTCCAGCGCGCCAACGAGCTGTACGACCAGGGCGACTCGGCCTTCCAGCAGCAGAACTTCGATCAGGGCGGCGCCTACTTCGCCGCCGCCGCCAAGGTCTACGCCGCCGCGTGGGCCAAGGAGGCGACCGATCCGGGAGTCGGCACCGACTTCGCGGTCTCGTTGTTCTACAGCGGCGACATCGACGGCGCACTGCAGCAGATCGAGGTCGTCCTCAAGGACAATCCCGACTTCCAGAAGGGCTGGCTCAACAAGGGCATCTTCCTGAGCCACGAGGGCCGCATCGTGGAGCAGAGCGGCGACGCCGAGCAGGCGGAGAAGATGTACCAGCAGGCCAAGAGCGCGTTCACCAAGGCCGTCGCCATCGACCCCGAGTCGGAGGCCGGCAAGCAGGCCGACGAGAGCCTGCAGGCGCTCTCCTCGATGAAGTGACGCCGTCACACCAGGTGTGACGACTCGTTCGGGTCGGCGGCCGCCGGGGCAGGGACTCGCCCCGGCGGCCGCGAACCTTCTAAGACGAGAAGGGGCCGCCCTGCGCAGTGCGGGCGGCCAACGGCGAGCCGGGAGCAGGAGGCGTGGCGCAGGCGACAACGGCAGCGGACTCCTCACGGGGTTCGCGGCGAGCACCCGCGGGAGGGCGCAGCCGGGCTCCGCGCCCTCATCTGGGCCGCCTGGCGCTGCTCGCCCTGCTCGTGATCGGCGCCGCGTTCTACGTCTCGCCCCTGCGGGCCTTCTTCGCCCAGCAGGACCGCCACGAGAAGGCCGTGGCCGAGCTGCAGGCAGCGCGGCGGGACAACAGGGCCCTGGAGCGGGAGGTCGAGCGTCTCGGCACCAAGGCGTACATCGCCCAGCTGGCGCGGTCCGACTCCATGCTCGTGCCGCCCGGCACCCAGGTGTTCGTCATCAAGGGCCTGCCGGGGGAGGGCGACGAGGCCGCTCTCGCCACGCCGACTGCCCCGACGGAAGCGTCGATCTCCGTCCTCGACCGCATCGAGGACCTGTGGCGCACGCTGCTGCACTGAGGTCGCCGTGAACGGCCGGCCCCGACTGGTGACCGGCGAGGACGCGGTCGTCGTCGCCGGTCAGCTCGGCCGGCCGCCGCACCCGATGACGAGCGTGCCGGCGCGGTGTCCCTACGGGTTCCCCGCCGTGGTGGAGGACCTGCCGTACGACGATCGCGGCCGGCCGTTCCCCACGCTCTACTACTGCACATGTCCGACGCTCGTCGCCGCCGTCTCCAGAGTGGAGAGCGACGGCGGCGTGGCGCGCTGGACGGCGCGGGTGGCCTCGGAGCCGGAGCTCGCACGCTCGGCGGCCGAGGCGGCGGCCGACTCGGCCATCCGCCGCGCGGACCTCGCGCGCGCACACGAGCTGCGGATGGTGGACGACGGCGACTCGCTCTCCACCGGCGTGGGCGGCGTCGTCGACCTTCTGACCGTCAAGTGCCTGCACGCGCACGTCGCGCACGCTCTCGCCCGCCCCGGGTACGAGCTCGGCGAGGCGATCCTCGCCGAGGTGGCCGGTCCCTGGTGTCGCGATCGTCGCTGCGCGGCGCTTCTCTCCGCGGACGCCGGCGCCGTCGAGGGCTCCGGGGTGCCCGCCCACCCACCGGCGCCTGGGGACGGCGCGGGCTCGCGCGGAGGCGAGCCGGCGTGAGAGTCGCCATCATCGATCTCGGCACGAACACGTGCCGGCTCTTCCTCGCAGACGTCGCCGGCGGCATCGTGCGACAGGATGCGAGGGTGACGACGGTGGTCAGGCTCGGTCAGGGCGTGGACGACACGGGCCGGCTGCACCCCGACGCCGTGGTGCGCACACGGGCGTGCCTGTCGGACTACGAGGCGCGCGTACGGGCGTACCGACCCGAGCGACGCCTCCTCATCGCCACGAGCGTCCTGCGCGACGCCGCGGATGGCCGCACCTTCCTCGCGGGCGTGGAACGCGACTTCGCCCTCCCCTGGCGCGTGCTGGCCGGGGAGGAGGAGGGCGCGCTCGCCTTCAGGGGAGGGACCTCGTGGCTCGCGCGCCCGACGCCCTCCGGTCCGGTGCGGGAGGAGGGCTGGCGTGCGGACGGATCCCCGCCCCCGGGTCCGCTGCTGCTGGTCGACATCGGCGGCGGGAGCACGGAGTTCGCCGTCGGGGCGGCCGGTCAGCCTCCGGACTCCGTGCAGAGCCTTGACGTCGGCGTGGTGCGGCTCACGGAACGCTTCTTCCACGCCGACCCGCCGACGCGGGACGAGGTCGAGGCTCTCGCCGACCACGTGGCCGCCGCCGTCGAGGAGGCCGTGCCTGCGGACCTGCGCGACGCGGTGCGCGCCGCCGTCGGCGTCGCCGGGACCTACACCACGCTCGTCGCCACCAAGCTGGGGATGACCGAGTACGACGCGTCACGGGTGCAGGGGCATGTGCTGTCGCTCGGCGATATCGAGACGGCCGTCTCCCGGTTCGCCGCCATGACGAGCGCCGAGCGCGGCCGTCTGCCGGGCATCCAGCCGGGTCGTGAGGACGTGATCCTCGCCGGTGCGCTGATCGCTCGCGAGGCACTGCGCGCGTTCGGCCTCGACGCCGTGATCGTCAGCGAGGCCGACCTTCTGGAGGGCGCCGCTCTGGCTCTCGTCGAGGGCTCGCTGACCCCGTCCTGACCGGCCGTCGGCCGACCGGCTGTCGTCGGCGGGCGGCCGACCGGCATCGGCCCGGCGCCCGGACCAGTCGACGGTTTGGATCTTCTCCTCCTAGTTTCAGAGGGTTGACCGGCCCCGCCGTCGGCCTGTAGCTTGCCCGACAGCACGCCGTCGTTCATGGGAGGTCCTCCGTGCTGCTGCGCCGTCTGACGTTCCGCTACGCCGTGATCGCACCGCTCTTCACCTTCGCCGCCTGGCTGTTCGTCACCGGCGCGTTCGGTCCGCCCGCCCGCTGACCGCCGCACCTCCGCTGCCCGCGCCGCCGCGCCCGGCTTATACTTTCAGCCGTGCCGGAGTGGCGGAACTGGTAGACGCCGGGGACTTAAACTCCTCTGTCGCCGAGTGCGGCGTCCGGGTTCGATTCCCGGCTCCGGCACCATGTTCTGCCTGCAAAACGTCCGGTTCCAGAGTGCAAACTGCTGCCTCGGAGCAACTCCAGGACATCGGTCATGACGGCAACTGCAAACCGAATGCAAACCAAGCTCTAGGTTGGCAACTCGAGGAGAAGCCGCATGGGACTGTTCGGCACCAACAAGAGGATTGATGGCCAAATCGGCTGCTTCCAGCTTGAAGATTGGTGGCTCGAGACCTTCAGCGAAAGCGAGCGCGACTACATCGAAGCCACATACCAACCGATGGGTAGCGCCCAAGAGCGCCCATTGACCCAAGGCAGAATCGATTGGACCAGTGGCAATGCCACGCAGCTCCTTTCCGGCCTTGCTGGATGGCTCCAGAAACCCGCCGACCGTCCGCTAGCGCGTCGCATGCTGGATAAGGCGAGTGAGCTTGCCGCGTCGGAGAGTGACGTGCTCGCTGTCCACTTCATGTATCAGGCGCAGATTCGGACCTACTACAAGGACCGGGACTCAGACCCTGAGGCGTTGGGCATGGCTATCGCGGCGTGTGACAAGCAGATTGCTCTTGCCCCCCGTGCGGCTGCCCAGTTCCGCAAGGAGTACGGCGACCCACTGCCGGCGCATCATGGCTTCAAGCAGCTTTGCGTGATTCGAGAAGCGGGGTGAAGTGTCCGAGGCACTCGACCTGGTCCATGAGGCAGCGCGACAAGGCTGGGGCGGCGACTGGGAGAAGCGCGCCGCGCGCCTCCAGAAACGAGCAGCGAAGTAGGAGACTGACTAACTAGCTGGAGTTGAACCGCCTAGTTTCTCAACTTTGGCTGCGATTCGCGCAATCTCCGATGCCTGCGAATCATCCGCGATATCGTCGGTCTTCAAGAAGTACAGCGCCTCTTGGTATTGGTCGAGGGCCCTTTTCTTGTTGCCTTTGAACTCAGCCTTTTCTGCTGCTTCTATGAAGCCACCCAGTTTGGCTCCATGAACGGCCGCCCTTGCCTCAGCCTCGTATGCGGCGAGCCTTGACGAGGTCAAGTCCCGAGTAGTGGTGTAACTCCCTCGTCGGGATGGTCTTCGCGTCACGCCGCCGGCAGCGCACTCACCTCCACGACCGTCTCGGCGTCCGCCGCCCTCGCGAGCACCGCCTCGAGCGACT
>JAAZAR010000051.1 GCA_012514235.1 Actinomycetota bacterium | reverse complement strand
GTGAGTCCTCCGGCACGCCAGTTTTTCCTCTGCGACTCGGCGTCTCTGCGCGAGGCTACTTCGTAAGCGTTGGATTCGCCGCGGTGAGTTGGCCCCGGGTTCAAGCCGCCAACCACGGTCCGCACAGCGGACCCTTGTATGTTCCCAAGAGATGGTAGCCTAGCGGGCGCCGTGTTCTGCGGAGTGAGCGCAAGCGAACGCAGCAGAACACGGCGGCCGGCCGGCAGATCGCCGGACCCTGGGCCCCCCCGAGGAGGCCGTGCTTGTAGCCGGATCGCCGGTCGGTCGCCGTGTCGTCTGAGTCCGAACAGTCGCCAGAGCCGTTTTTAACCGACGAGCTCGTATACGCAAGGAAGGATCAAGCGATGCCAACCCCAACCCAGAAGCGTTGTGTGGGGATCGACGTCTCCAAGCACCATTGGGACGTCGCCACCACCGACAACCGCCACGTCCGTCGGTTCGACGCCAACCAGGCGGGCCTCGCCCTGTTGCTCGCCTGGCTAGACACCCAGCAGCCAACGCTGGTGTGTCTGGAATCGACCGGCGGTTACGAGGCCCTGCTCGTCGAAGGGCTCCATCAACAGGGCCTGCCCACCGCCGTGCTAAACCCCCGCCGGGTCCGCGACTTCGCTCGCGCCACCGGCCAGCTGGCCAAGACCGACGCGATCGACGCGGCCGTCCTCGCCCGCTTCGCCGCGGCGGTCGATCCCACGCCCACCGAGCCGCCCAGCGATCGCCAGCGGCGTCTGAAGACGCTCCGGGCCCGCCGCCAGCAGGTCCAGCAGACGCTCACCCAAGAGAAGAACCGGCTGGGCGTGGCCCGTGACGAGGAGACCCGCGAGTGGGTCCGCCGCTCGATCGGCTTCCTCCAAGAGCAGCTGGGCGAGATCGACCAGCGGCTGGCCGAGGCGACCCAGGAAGACCCCGAGTTCCGCCGCCGTCACCAGCTGCTGGTGAGCGTGCCCGGCGTGGGCCCGACAACCGCTAACGGGCTGATCGCCGAGCTGCCCGAGCTGGGGTCGATGAACCGCGGCCAGGCGGCCAAGCTGGTCGGCCTCGCGCCGCTCAACCGCGACAGCGGTGTGCTCCGCGGCAAACGGAGGATCGGCGGCGGCCGCTCGGCCGTACGCCGTTCGCTCTACATGGCGACGCTGGTCGCCACCAGGCACAACCCCCTCATCCGCCGCCACTACCAACACCTGCTGCAACGCGGCAAAGCCAAGATGACCGCCCTGGTCGCCTGTATGCGAAAACTCCTGCTCATCCTCAACGCCATCGTCAAAAAACAAACCCCCTGGAAAAACACCCTCCCCGATTGAAATTCAAGACAGTCGCTACACGACACGGTCCGCACAGCGGACCCTACGCGGCGCGGCGGGTTGCTTGTGGCGTTGGTTCGGCGACCTGGACCTGCCTCCGCGGGACGGCGACGCCAACGCCGGCCGCTTCGAGTTGGAGCTTCACCGAGCGGATGAGGGCCTGCTTGACGGCGCCGAAGTCCTTCCCCGCCGCCCATCCGCGTACGCTCCACTTGACGACCGCTTCGCCGAAGCCCAGCAGCACGACCGCCGGCTCGGGCTGGCTGAGCACCCCCGCGGTGGTCGCCAGGGCGTGCTCCAGCGCGGCCCGTGTGACGTCGATGTCGGCGCGGTACTCGACGCTGATCTCGACTTCGACGCGCCGGTGCGGGTGGTAGGTGATGTTCTCGATCGTCGCCCCGAAGACCGACCCGTTGGGGAGGATGATGCGGCGGTTGTCGAACGTGTCGAGCGACGTGGTGAACAACTCGATCTC
>JAAZAR010000054.1 GCA_012514235.1 Actinomycetota bacterium | reverse complement strand
TCCCGGACCCGCGACCGGCCCGGCGGTCCTCCTCACCCTCGCGCCGTCGACCGCGGACACGGCGCTGCGACACGGTCGGACCCGCGCAGGCCGCGCCTCCGCGCCGGAAGCGGACAGGAGGGAGACCTGCAGCCTCCTGCAGGCGGTGGGCGCCGGTGGTGCCCCCGGCAGGATTCGAACCTGCGACCTCGCGCTTCCGATTTACGTACTGCCGCCCATCGCCGGTACGTTTTCGGCTTGCGGCGACTTGCCGTCTTTGCAGGCACTTTCCGTCAGCGTACTTCGGTCAGCGTCTCGCAGTCGACGGTACGCGCGTGTACTCCGAGTACAAACAGGAGTACAACAGACATGCGAACCACCCACATCGCAGGTCGAACGGCGACGGCGAGGGCTCCTGACACTGGCATCCGTCCGCACTGTGGCCCATAATGCCCGGTGACGACCGGCAAGAGCCCCCAGCAGCACCGAGAGCGCGCCCCCGGTAAGGGGCGCGCTCTCACTCTGCATAGCGATTCCCGCGCGCTGCATACCGGGGGGGTACCCGTACCCCTCGGACGGCCTGAACGGCGCTCAGAGGGCCTCCTAGGGCCGTTTGCTGGCCTACTTCTCCAACAGCTCCCCGGCCGGGCTGAGGTAGCGCGGCTCGGCGCGGTTGTGGCGGTGCCAGACGGACAGCGCGAGGGCTATCACGAGGTCGTCGTGGTCCGATTCGCGCTTGGCCTCGAATGCGAGCGCCCCGGCCTTCGTCTGCTTGAGCGTGAAGGCGCGTAGCTCGCTCTCCAACACGTCGGCGAGCGGCAAGCCGAGCGGGAGCTTCACGCGCCCCGACTCCGACAGCGCGACGAGACGGCTCACCAAATCGCCTTTGTGGATGGCTCCGCTGCTCCCCCGGCCGCCGGGCGGCAGGTCCCGTGAGAAGCCGCCCGTGAGCGTGACCGGGCGCGGGCGGTGCTTGCCCATGCGTCCGGCACGGTACGCCTTGGTGAACATGTCGCCCACGGCTCCGCCCACGCCGGTAGCGTCGAAGAGAAGCACGGCATGGCCGCGGAACTCCGGCGTGCGCATCAGCTCCGCGGTATCGTCCACCACGGTCCCGTAGGGCGTGCCCAGCGGCCAGCGCTGGATGTGGCGCACGTGGTAGGTGTCGACCACCACGCGCTCGTCGCAGAGGTAGGCGTGGTCCGGAGGGCGGAAGCCGAGTCCGCTACTGTCCACGAGCTGCTGCACGCGCTCCGTGACGACGGCGGCCGAGTAGTCGCGGCGCTGGCCCAAGTCCAGGCCGATGGTGAAGTTAGGCATGGTGACTCCTCTAGGTTGTCGGGAAGAGCGGCCGGACGGCCGCTGAGTACATGGCGCGTAGGGTGTCCTCGCTGAAGAGCTGGGCGGACGTCGCAGCGAACGAGCACTCGTACTCCTGGCTGTAGACCCACGAGCCCAGCGCGGCGCGTTCCTCGGCGAGGAAGGCGGCGGAGATACGGCGGCACTCGGAGGCGGGCACGCGCACGCGCTTGTACGTGCTGCCGGTCTGCTCCCACGCCTCGTACCACCAGCCCCGGCAGCCCCACGGCGTCGAGAGGGCGATGAGCTGCCCGCCGGAGACGGCGAGCATCGGGCGCACGGCGGCCACGGTCTCGTCGGGGACGCGGGCGGCCTCGTCCACGAGCAGCAGGCGCACGGCCGAGTAGGCGCGGATGGTCTGCTCGGTGCCCGGCAGGCTGACGACGCGGCTTCCGTTCTCCAGCGTGAGGCTCAGGGCGTTCTCGGACTCCGCCGGGACCGGCCGCCCGAGGGCGCGGTAGGTCGTGAGCACCTTACGGAACAGCTCTTGTGACTGGCGAAGCGAGGGCGAGAGGCAGAGCGTGAGGCTGCCCGGCTCATACACGGCGACGTGCACCGCCTTCACGGCGGCCGTGGTCGACTTGCCGGACTGCCTGCAGCAGTTGAGCAGGAGGCGGGGATGGTCGGAGCGGAGCACGTCGACTTGCCACGGGTCCGGCTCCATGCCGACGCGGCGGGCGAGCTGCACCGGGTCCAAGGCGGCGGCGAGGTCGGCGGCGAGCTTGTTCACGGCTGGTCCTCGGGTACCTCCGCCACCTGCTGCCAGCGGTTCGCGTCCTGCCGCGTGGTGCCGGACCCGGCGAGGGCGGCGGCGTAGGGGGACGGAACGTTGTCCGACGTTGGACAACGTTCTTGCCCAGCGCGTCCTTGGTCCCGCTCCAGCCTCTTCAGCAGTTCACCCGCCTTGCGCTCGGCGCGCAGCTTCACGGCTCGCCCTCGTCTGTGCCCGCAGGCAGCTCCAGAACGGCCGCTGCCGCGACGCGAGCATCCGGGAAGGGTAGGAGTGCCCCGAGCAGTGCCGAGCGCAGCTGCAGCCATTCAGGAGACGCCATGAGGTTGACGGTCACTTGCGGCCGGTCGTTCAGCTCGCCCGATGCTTTGCCGAGTAGCTCCAGAAGGCTGCGCAGCTCGCGCACGGCGGCGAGGGCGGCCTGTGCCCTTCCGTCCTCTTCGGCGGCCCGTAGCAGCCGCTCAGCGCGTTCTATGAGGCGTTCGATACGCTGCTGCAGGGATGCCTCGCGCTCCGCCTCTTCGGCCTCCCGCAACGCCGCGAGCGCCGGGCTCAAGTGTCGGTCACGGTGACGGCGAAGGGCATAGGAAGACACCCCGTACTGCTGCGCTATCTTGTTCAACGAGGCGTCCCCGGCCACGAGCGCGGCGTCGATAGCGCCGCGCCCGGGATGCCTGCAGACGGTGCAGACGCGGCCCATTCAGCACCCGCCTAGGAATCTTCGGTTCGCAGGTTTCGAGCCTGAGGCAGAGCGACCTAGGCTCGGCTGTACTCCTGTCTGTACTCCCGACCCGGCCGCAAGCGGGACCGCGCAGGCGGATGCTGGAACAACGATGCGCTTAGTACGCCAGCTCACGGCAGCTCCACCCCCTCATCCTCCAGCATGGCGTTCGCTGCGGCTTCCGCACAGCTCATCGCCCGGTCCAGCTCTCCGAGTGCCACGTGGGCGGCAGCGGCGACCTGTCGCGCCGGGTCCGCGCTCCTTCGCGCCGCGTCGACCGCGTGGTCACAGACGGCCGCGTACACGGCGGGGGCGCTGGGTACGCCCTTCGCCCGCAACAGCGACTCGGCATAGCTCGACACGGCGACGGCACCGAGTTCGTCGTCGCGCTGGGCCAGCTCCAGAAGCACGCTGGCCGGGTCCTCCGCCCCGCTGGTCAGCATGCGCAGCTCTTCGCGGGCGGCGGCCTCACGGTCCTTGGCGAGCTTCGGCAGGGCGGCGCTGCGGGCCTTGGCGGCGAGCACGTCACGGGCGGCGCGCATCCGGGCACGGGCGGCCGAGCGCTTCTTTGCAGCTTCGCTCAGGGTCTCGGCGATGAGGCGGCGGCGGCCCGCGTCGGGCAGCATGTCGTCCTCGCGGAGCTGCTTGACGCGGAGGGCGGCGCTGTCGCTCGCCTGCCGGAGTTCGCGGACGGCGGCCTCGTACGCCTCGAAGGTCGCGCGGGCCGTGGGTCCGAGGGCGTGGGCGAGCTTGCGCCAGTGCGCGTGGGAGGCACGCATCTGCGCACTGATGCTGTCGCGGTGCTTCTGAATCTGGTCCTGCGGGCTGGTCATGGTCATCCTTCCGTGTCGAGAAGCTGTCTGCGCGCGTGCTCGGCGCTCGCAGCGGTGACGAGAGAGACGTGGGGCGTGAGGGGCGCGAGGGCGTGCAACGCGACTTCGGCGGCGTGTTCGCGGGCCGGTGGGCGGTGGTCACGCATCCCGGCTACGGACAGGGCGGCGCGGTGGCGGCGCTCGGCGTAGGCCAAGGTCTCGGCCAGGGGCGCGAGGGCCTCGCAGGCGGCCACGAAGTCGACGGCGGCGGCGTGGATATCCTCGGCGGCCTGGACGGCCAGGGTCTCAGGGTCGGTCATACTGGTCCTTTCTCTCCCGCGTCCAGCTGGAGCGGGGCGACGCGGTGGCGTAGGGCGTCTCGACTCCCGTTGCCGTTGGGGCGTCCCTCCGTCAGTCCGAACGCCTCGGCCGCAGTCGTCATCACGTCGTACAGCCGCCTATCGTCGTACACGTCCATGGAGCTGTGGGGCTCACCGTCCGCCCACTCAGACCAGCGGCAGGGCTTCTTGGCCAAGAACGACCGGCCGTGCTGCATCTTGGTGCCGGTCGCTTCGCAGTGGGCGCGGTACGCAGTCGCGGCGGCGAGCAGCTCGTCCTCGCTCGCGCCGCGTTCGCGCCAGTGGCGGTAGAGCAGCGCCGCGTCCGCCTTGCTGCCGACGCGGCCGTAGACGGACCACCACTCCTCGAAGTCGTGCGAGTAGCTTGTTCGCGTTGCCGATTCCGACGCTGAATCGTCATCGTTCGCGTCGGCGGTCGCGTCAGCGGCCGCCAAAGGGCTTAACCCAGACCCAAGACAAGACCCAAGACAAGACCCAAGACAAGACCTGCCCGGCTCGTCTGGTTCTTGCCCGGTGCAAGCACCGTGCTTGTCTGGTGCCCCCGAGGACTTCGCAGGGTTTTCGGGCGGCGGCGGGATGGTGCTGGCCGCTTCTTTGCAGTGTGGGTTCTGGTGCCGGGCAAACGTCGGCACGACGATGTAGCGGCTGCCTGCTGCCTCGTAGCGCACGATGAAGCCGTGCGCCTCCAGTTCGCCGAGCAAGGCATCACAGTCGCAGTCGTCATAGGGCAGGACTTCGACCTTGATTCGTCTGGGCCGGTCTTCGAGTCGCCCTTCCCGGTCGGCGATGCACCACAGTCCGGCGAAGAGCAGACGCGCGAGCGGCTGGCACTCGGCGAGGTCTTCGTCAAGGAAGAAGCCCGGTTTGATGGTCCTCAATCTGGCCATCACGGCCGCCCTTCGTCGAGAATGCGGCGCAGCACGGCGAGGCCGACGGCTCGAACGAGGGCGCGGTGGATATGCCGCAGCTGGCGCACCTCGGATGGCCGTGTGAGCGGAGATGCTTCCGCCGCGGCGAGCAGGTCTTTGGCATCCCGGGCGGCCGCCGCGAAGTCCTCCGGCTCGACAGCCGCGCAGACACGATGTCGGAGACAGGCGATAGCGTCGTGGTGCTGCTCGTTCATCGGTCCCGGATGACCTTCGTAAGTTCGTCCAGCAGGCGGGCATACCTGACCGCGTGGGGGCCGCGGGGCAGGCAGATACCCTGCTCCCACCGGTGGATGGTCGCGAGATGGGTTCCGATGTCCTCGGCGACTTCGCGCAGCGAGAGGCCGCTCGTGACCCGCAGTTCACGAGCCTCACCGGAGCGCACCGCACGGCGCATCCTCGCCAGAACGACTGCCTTCTGTGTCACGTCATCACCTCGTCTCACTAAGCCTCGCCCCATGGTAGGCGAAGGATGCCCCGATGAACGCGGGCATCATTTACGTCGCCGCGAGGCCGTTCACCATCGCGGTCGCTTCGATAGTGCCAGAAGGGGAGGCGAGTGAATAACACGCCGCGCAGGTGCAGGGGTTTTCCGAAAGCGTCTCTTTGTCGTCGCGAGGACGTGATAGACTCCGGACCTGACGAATGGCAGGAATCGCAGTCGGACAGGGAGGCCACTGTGAACGGTCATGTCAGACGGCGCGGCGACAAGTGGGAAATCCTCTTGGAGCACGGCGAGCAGGCGGCGCTCCAGTGTCCTCGTTGTCGACGCGCCAAGCGCTACTGGTCAGACGGCGATGCGCCTCTCATGTGCCCTACGTGCGGCGGGCAGTTGGCCGAGATTGTCGCCCGGCGGCAGGAACTGTTGCCCGGCCGCTACCGGACGAAGAAACTCGCAGAGACGGCGCTCCGTAAGGAGCTACATGAGCGCGAACAGGGCGACTACGTGAAGCCCAGCGAGCTGACCGTGGGCGAGTACCTGAGCGACCGTTGGCTGCCGTCGCTGGACGCGGAAGAGCTGGCCCCGAGCACCGTGCTGGCCTACGGGCTCGACGTGAAGCGCATCGTCCCGTACCTCGGTCACATCCCACTCCAGAAGCTCAACCGGAACGACGTGGCGGTCATGGCCAGCAAGCTGACCAAGGTTGTGTCGAGGCGCACGGGCAGGCCACTGTCGGCGGAGACGCGGCGCGGCGTGCTCGTGACTCTGCATCGAGCCATGGGCGACGCCGTGACGGCCGAACTCTTGCGCTCCAACCCCGTCGCCGGAGTCAAGCGGCCCAAGGTCCGACGGCCGGAGTTGAAGACGTGGACCGGCCCCGAGTTGGCAACGTTCCTCGCAGCGACTCGCGATGACCGGCTCGGGCCGCTATGGCACCTGTTGGCGATGAGCGGCTTACGGCGCGGCGAAGCGCTCGGGCTCCAGTGGGGTGACGTGGATTTGGAGGCCGGGCGACTGTCCATCCAGCGGCAGCGCGTGCAGGCGGGCTACGCCGTCGAGGAACGACAGACGAAGACCGGCCGGGGTCGCCCCGTCAGTATCGACGCGGGGACGGTCGCAATCCTGCGGCAGCAGAGCGACCGGCAGCTAGAGGACGCGGCCCGATGGGGCGAGACGTGGACGGCAACGGGTCACGTGTTCACACGGGAAGATGGGCGGCCGTGGCATCCCGACCGTGTGCGCGTGCTCTTCGGCGAGGCGCTTGAGGGTGTGGACGTGCCCCGCATCCGGATGCACGACCTACGCCACACGTGGGCCACGTTGGCACTACGGGCGGGCGTCCATCCCAAGGTCGTTCAGGAGCGGCTCGGGCACGCGAACATCAGCATCACGATGGATATCTACTCCCACGTGCTGCCGGACCTGCAGGAGTCGGCGGCGGAGCTGGTGGCGGCTCAGGTAGCGTTGAGCGGCGACGCTCAGGCGGGGAGTACAAAATGAGTACAATCCGCCGATTCTGGTGTGTGGCCTAATCGCAAAAACGGTCGCTTTGCAGGTGTTTGGTGCCCCCGGAAGGATTCGAACCTTCGACCTCGCGCTCCGGAGGCGCGCGCTCTGATCCCCTGAGCTACGAGGGCACGGATGCGCATTCTAGCACGGCGTCGGAGCCGCGCTGCGGCGCTCCTTCGCGCCGCTCAGAGGAGACCCTGGACCG
>JAAZAR010000156.1 GCA_012514235.1 Actinomycetota bacterium | reverse complement strand
GTGCAGCAGGTTCTGGTTGCGGCGCACGATCTCGTCGAGCGTCGCCGGCGATCCTGTCTCTGCGTAGACGGCGAGGAGTCGCTCGTTCTCCACGCCTGGCCCCTTTACCCCTCGGTGACGGTCTCCGGCGTCACTCGACGATGTTCATCATGTTGAAGATCGGCAGGTACATCGAGATGACGACCGTCCCGACGAGCGCACCGACGAACAGCATGAGGATCGGCTCGAGGATGGAGGTGAGCGACTTGACGGCGGCGTTCACCTCGTCCTCGTAGAAGTCGGCGATCTTGCCCAGCATGGCGTCGAGGGAGCCGGTCTCCTCGCCCACGGAGATCATCTGCGTGACCATGGCCGGGAACACAGGAGCCTTCTCGAGCGGCGCCGTGATGGACTGGCCCTCCTTGACGCTCTGCTGGACCTCGACCATGGCATCCTCGATGACCACGTTGCCGGCCGCCTGGCCGGTGATCTCGATGGCCTGCAGGATCGGCACGCCGGAGGTGATGAGCGTGCCGAGCGTGCGCGAGAAGCGCGCGACCGCCAGCTTGCGGATGATCTCCCCGATGCCCATGGGGATGCGCAGCTTGAAGCGGTCCCACGCCCGATGGCCGCGGTCGGTGCGCTTGAGGCGGATGAGGCCGTAGACCGCGGCGATGATGGCCGCCAAGATCAGGACGTTCCACGGGAACGTCAGCAAGGCATCCGAGATGCCGACCATGATCCTTGTGAGGAACGGCAGCTGAGCGTTGCCGAGATCCCTGTACATGTCGGCGAAGATCGGGATGAGGAAGAGCACCATGCCGAGCAGGACGATGATAGCGAAGCTGCCGATGAGCACCGGGTACACCATCGCCGACTTGACGGCGCGGCGGATGCTGTCCTCCTTCTCGAGCTGGGTGGCGAGGCGGTTGAGGACCTCGTCCAGGATGCCGCCGAGCTCGCCGGCTCTCACCATGCTCACGTAGAGCCGGCTGAAGACCTTGGGGTGCTTCTCGAGCGAGTCGGACAGGGCGATGCCGGCCTCGACGTCCGCGCGGACGTCGCCGATCACGGCGGCCAGCTTCGCGTTCGGCGTCTGCTCCTCGAGGACGTAGAGACAGCGCAGCATGGACAGGCCCGAGTTCACCATGGTGGCGAACTGGCGCGAGAAGACCGTGAGGTCCTTGGGCTTGATACGGCCGCCGATCTGGATCTGGCCCCACCCCTGCTTGACCTCGTTGAGGTCGAGCACCGTGAGGCCGCGACTGCGCAGGGCGGCGGCGACGGCGGCTTTGCTCTCGCCCTCGATCTCGCCGGCGGCCTGCGCGCCGCGCGCGTCGAGCGCCTTGTACGCGAAGTTCGTCATTGCCTCTCCTACGCCCCTCTGGCGGCCGCGCGGGCGGCGCGCCTGTTGACGACTGGCGTGCTTACGCTGTCTTTATCGGCCCGGGCCGGGAATCCTGCAGCGCTCAGCGGCCGGCGGCCGCGGCGGCAGGCTGGCCCAGCAGCCGCTCGAACTCGGCCGGCGTGCTCGAGCGGTTCTTGGCCAGCTCTCTGGTGATGATGCCGCGGCGCACGATGTCGGCCAGCGCCGCGTCCATGGTCTGCATGCCGAAGGCCGTGCCGGTCTGCATGGTCGAGTAGATCTGGTGCGTCTTGCCCTCGCGGATGAGGTTGCGCACCGCCGGCGTCGGGATGAGCAGCTCGCATGCCACGCAGCGGCCGCGCCCGTCGCGCGTGGGCAGCAGCTGCTGGGTGCAGACCCCCATGAGCGTGGTGCTGAGCTGCACCCGGATCTGCTCCTGCTGGTGCGGCGGGAAGACGTCGATGATGCGGTCGATGGTCTGCGGCGCGTCCTGGGTGTGCAGCGTCGCGAACACGAGGTGGCCGGTCTCGGCGGCGGTGAGGGCGGTGCCCATCGTCTCCGTGTCGCGCATCTCGCCGACCAGGATGATGTCCGGGTCCTGCCGCAGGACGCTCTTGAGGGCGCGGTTGAAGCTCTTGGTGTCCGCGCCCACCTCGCGCTGGTTGACCATGCAGTTCTTGTGCCGGTGGAGGAACTCGATGGGGTCCTCGATGGTCATGATGTGCTCGTCGCGCGTCTCGTTGATCTCGTCGATCATCGCCGCCAGCGTGGTCGACTTGCCCGACCCGGTGGGACCGGTGACGACGACGAACCCGCGCGGCTTGCGCGTGAGGTCGTGCAGCGCCGGCGGCAGCCCCAGCTCCTCGAGCTTCTTGATGTTGATCGGGATGAGACGGAAGGCGGCCCCCAGGCTGTTGCGCTGGAAGTAGGCGTTGACGCGGAACCGCGCCCGGCCCGGGACCGAGTACGAGAAGTCGATCTCCCACTCGTTCTCGAGCCGCTGCCGCTGGTCCTGGGAGAGGATCGAGTAGATGAGCTCCCGCGTGTCGTTGGCGCTCAGACGCGGGTAGTCGAGCCGCTCCAGGACGCCGTTGATGCGGAGGATAGGCGGCGATCCCACCGTGAGGTGCAGGTCGCTCGCGTCCCGTTCCAGCACTTCGAGAAGTACGTCGACCAGATCCATGTTCACATCCTCGCCAAGGTTCCCATGTCAGACGATCACGCGGGCGATCTCCTCCACGGAGGTCATGCCCAGCAGCACTTTGTCGATGCCGTCCTCGCGCAGCGACTTCATCCCCTCCGCCGCGGCCACACGGCCGATCTCGTCGGCGCTCTTGCGTTCCACGGTGAGACGGCGGATCGCCTCGCTGACGATCATCACCTCGTACAGCCCCAAGCGCCCCTTGTACCCGGTATTGTTGCACCTCGAGCAACCTTTTGCACGGTACAGGACGACGTCGTCACGGTCACAAACCTCGGGCGGGAAGTCGTTCTTGCGGAGCATCTCGCGCGTCGCGGTGTAGGGCTCCTTGCACTGCGGGCACAGCCGGCGGGCGAGGCGCTGGGCCAGCACCGCGTCGACCGCGGACGAGGTGAGGAACGGCTCGATGCCCATCTCCGTGAGGCGCGAGAGCGCGCCGGGGGCGTCGTTGGTGTGCAGGGTGCTGAGCACCATGTGGCCGGTGAGCGCCGCCTCGATGGCGATGAGCGCCGTCTCGCGGTCGCGGATCTCGCCGACCATCACGATGTCCGGGTCGCAGCGCAGGATCGAGCGCAGGGCGGCGGCGAACGTCATCCCCGCCCGCGTGTTGACCTGGACCTGGTTGATGCCGGGGAGCCGGTACTCGACCGGATCCTCCACGGTGATGATGTTCTTCTCGGGGCTGTTCAGGATGTTGAGCGCCGCGTAGAGCGTCGTCGACTTGCCGGACCCGGTCGGCCCGGTGACGAGGATGGCGCCGTACGGCTTGGTGAACGACTTGCGGAAGCGCTTGAGGGCCTTCTCGGCGAACCCGAGGTCCTCGAGGTCGAGCATCACGTTGCTCTTGTCGAGCAGGCGCATGACGATCTTCTCGCCGTACACCGTGGGCAACGTCGCGACGCGCATGTCGATGGGCTTGCCGCCCACGATGAGGCCGATGCGGCCGTCTTGCGGCACGCGCCGCTCGGCGATGTCCAGCTCGGCCATGATCTTGAGGCGGCTGATGACGCCGGACTGCATGCGCCGCGGGATGGACATGATCTCGTGCAGCACGCCGTCGATGCGGAAGCGGACGACGAGCTCCTTGGCCTGCGGCTCGAAGTGGATGTCGCTCGCGGAGTCGTCCACCGACTGGGCGATCACCGAGTTCACGAGCTTGACGATCGGCGCCTCTTCGGTGGCCTCGCGGATGTCGGTCAGCGACTCGTCCTCGAGCTCCGCATCCATCTCGTCCGCGTTCTCGCCGATCTCCGCCTTCTCGCGGTAGATGCGGGAGATCGCCGCGAAGACGTCCTCCTCGCTCGCGATCGCCGGCTGGATCGGGAACCCCGTGATGATGGCGAGGTCCTCCTGGGCCGGCAGGTTCTGCGGGTCGACCATCGCCACGAGCAGGGTGCCGTCGTCGAGGAACCGGACCGGGACGGCGCCGTACCGCCGCGCCAGCTTCTCGTCGATGTAGGCGGTGGCGGCGCCGTCGAAGCGGGTCGCCGTCAGATCCAGGAAGCTCACGCCGAACTTCTGCGCGAGG
Organism: Actinomycetota bacterium; assembly: GCA_012514235.1. GTDB lineage: Bacteria > Actinomycetota > Thermoleophilia > UBA2241 > UBA2241 > CAIXSE01. The sequence goes on along the minus strand of JAAZAR010000156.1, from coordinate 16,865 downwards.
GCCTTGGTCAGGTCCAGCTGGGTGACGATGCCGTCGTCCAGCAGCAGCTGACCGAGGCGCTTGCGCGTCTCCTTCTGCCGGGCGAGGGCGCTCTCCACCTGCTCGTCCGTGACCAGGCCCATCTCCTTGAGGATGTCGCCGAGCCGAAGCTTGCTGGTGCGGTGGCTGCGGACGATGAACTCCGTCTCCTCCTGGGGCTCCGCCGGCGCCTCCGCGACCGTCTCCGCCGGCCCGGCGTCGTCCTCGGGGGCAAGGCTCCCGGTCGTGACCGGGACCACCCCGTCGATGTCGAGGCGCGCCGGCACCACGTCGGCGTCGGCGTCGGCGAGCAGGTCGTCGACGACGTCGGCCGCCGTCCGGTTGGCGGGCTCGGTCTCGGGCACAGGCCCGGCGGGGTTGATGATGGGTTCCAGCTCGTCTCCTCCGCGTCCCGTCAAGAAGTCCGGTGTGGTGGTTCGCCCGGTCGTCCTGTCATCCTTTGACCGCATCTCGCATCACTTCCAGCGGCGCCGGCAGACCGGTCCAGAGGGTGAACGCCCCGGCCGCCTGCCACAGCAGCATCGTCACGCCGTCGACGACGGTCGCACCGCGTGCCTGCGCCGCCACGAGGAAGTCGGTCGTCCCGGAAGCGTATACCGCGTCGAATACGACTTGCCCCGCCGTAACGTTATCGGCCAGCAGGGCGGGGACTTTACCCTCTCCGGCCATCCCCAGTGAGGTCGCGTTGACGACGACCCGCCGGCCGGCAACGTGCCGCCCCGTCAGAGCAGACAACGGAAGCCAGTCGCAGGCGGCGTCGGGGACGCCCGCCGTGATGAGCGCCGCCAGGCGCTCCGCCGCGGCGGGCGTCCTGTTCACGATCGTGAGCGGACAGCCGAGCCGGGCGAGGGCGAGCGCCGCCGCCCGGCCGGCCCCTCCCGCGCCGAGCACGAGGGCCGGCTCGCCGGCGATCGACTCGCCGGCCACCTCCACGAGCGCGGCCCTCACGCCCTCGACGTCCGTGTTGTGGCCGCGCAGCGCGCCGCCGTCCACGACGATGGTGTTGACCGCCTCGACGAGGCGCGCGTCGCCGGAGACCTCGTCGAGGAACGGGATCACGGCGCCCTTGTGGGGGATGGTCACGTTCGCGCCGCGGAACCCGAGCGCGGCCAGGCCTCGTACCGCCTCCCCGACGCGCTCCGCCTTCACCGGCAGCGGCACGTAGACGTAGTCCAGCCCGAGCGCGGCGAAGGCGGCGTTGTGCAAGCGCGGCGAAAGCGAGTGCGAGACGGGATCTCCGATGATCCCGATGACCTGTGTGGTCCCGCTGACCGTGCCGCCCCCTTCCTTCCGCGGCCGCCGCCTACTCGCCGTTGGCGGCCGCCTTCGCCTTGTCGGCGAGGAACTGGTCGTACGACGTGGAGAAGTAGTGCCGTCCCGTGCCGTCGTTGCGGGCCACGTAGTACAGGTACGTGTCGTCGCTCGGGTTGGCGGCCGCTTTGAGCGCCGCGAGACCCGGGTTGGAGATGGGCGTCGGCGGCAGACCGGCGTGCTTGTACGTGTTGTACGGCGAATCGATCTCGAGGTCGTCGTAGGTCAGCAGCGGCTTGGTCTTGCCCAGCGCGTACTGGATGGTGGCGTCGATCTGGAGCAGCATGCCCTTGCGCAGGCGGTTCCAGATGACGGCGGCGACCATGGGGCGCTCGGCGGCGACCTGGGCCTCGCGGTCGATCATCGAGGCGATGATCACGACGTCGTACGCGGTGAGGTTCGCCGCCTTTGCCTTGGTCATGTCGACCTTGGCGAAGTAGGCGTCGAACGTCTCGAGCTGCGTCGCGATGAACGACTCCGCCGACGCCTCCTTGGGCAGGACGTCGTACGTGGCGGGGAACAGCACGCCCTCGAGGGTGGTGCCCTTCTTGTAACCCTCGAGCTTGAAGGGCGGCGGATCGTCGCGCGCGATGCGGATGTAGTCCTGCCGGGAGACGCGAGCGAGTTCGCCCGAGACGATGCCGGCCGCCTGGCGGAGCGTCGAGCCCTCCGGGATGGAGACCTTGACCGTGCGCGGCTTGACGCCCTTGAGCAGCGCCGCGACCAGCGTGTCGTAGGGCTCGTTCACGCGGAAGGTGTAGGAGCCGGGCAGGAACCGCGTGGCGTAGCCGTCCGCCTCGGCGCGGATCTCGAAGGCACGTGCGTGCTTGACCACGCCCTGCTTCTCGAGTTCCTCGGCGATGGCGCGGAGCGACGAGCCCTCCTCGATCACGACGGTGACCGCCCCGCCGACCTCGCCGTCGGAGAAGTAGGCGCGGGCGTAGCCGACGCCCGCGCCGATGACCAGCGCGAGGACGGCGACGAGCAGGTAGCCGAGGAGGCGGCCGCGGCGCCGACGGCGGCCGCGGCCGTCCCGCGCGGGGTCCGGGCGCCGGTCCCCGCGGGTCCCGCGCCCGGGCTCGTAGCGCTGCCATCCCTGGCCGGGTGGGCGGGCGTCCGTGGCCCGGAACGCCCCGCCGTTCGCGTCAGGTCCCCTGTCCATGCACCGTCCTGAGGTAGTCCTCGAGGAGCGTCGCCGCCGCGCGTGCGTCGCGGGCGGCGGCCCCGCCACGCTGGTCGGCGAGCTTGGACGTGTAGCGCTCGTCGAACAGCTCGACGGGGGTCTCGACGGCCGCCGAGAGCCGCGCCGCGAACGCCCGCGCCGCGCGCGCCTGCCCGTGCTCCCCGCCGCCGAGAGACAGCGGCAAGCCTACCACGATGCGGGCCGGCCGCTCGGAGCGGACGAGGGCGAGCAGCGCGGCGAAGCCCGCCTCGGTGCCCACGCGTTCCACCACGGTGAGCGGACGGGCGATGGTCCCGGTCTCGTCGCTCACGGCGACACCGGTCCGCACCGTGCCGTGATCGAGCGCGAGGAGCTTCACTCAGGCGCCGAGGACGTCCCGGACGCAGGCGGAGCCCGCCTCGAGGGCGGCGGCGATGCCGTCGACGGCCGTGCCGCCGCCCCGTGCCAGCTGGGGCTTGCCGCCGCCCTTGCCGTCGATGGCCGGCAGCATGGCCTTCATGACGTCGCCGGCCTTGACTCCGCGGCCGACGGCGGCGTCGCTCGCGGCGACGACCGCAGCCACGCGGCCGTCGACCTCCGAGACGAGCAGCGCGATCGCCTCCGGCCGCCGCGCGCGGATCTCGTCGGCCAGCCCGAGCAGCTCGTCGGCCGCCTCCACCTTGGGCGAGCCGGCGACGATCGCGACGCCGCTGACGTCGACGGCGGCGGCGACGAGCTCGGCGGCGAGGTCGCGGCGCTCGCCGCTCTCCGCCGCCTTCAGCTTCTTCTCGAGGTCGCGGATCTGCGACGAGAGCTTCTCGACCGCCGCGACGAGCCTGTCCGGACGCACCTTGAGGCGCTCGGCGAGGCCGTCCCACTCGTGCTCGAGGTCGCGGTAGAACTCGATGGCGGCGGCGGACGTGACCGCCTCGATGCGCCGCGTGTTGGCGCCGACGGACTGACTCGAGGTGATCTTGAAGAGGCCGATCTGCGAGGTCGAGGAGACGTGCGTGCCGCCGCAGAGCTCGCGGCTGAAGTCGTCGATCTCGAGCACGCGGACGAACTCGCCGTACTTCTCCTCGAAGAAGGCCAGCGCGCCGATCTCGGCGGCGTACTCGCGCGTGGTCACGAAGGGCCGCACGGCGTGGTTCTCGACGATGCGGCGGTTGACGAGGTCCTCCACCTGCCGCAGCTGCTCGGCTGTGGGCGCCTCGCGCACGAAGAAGTCGAAGCGCAGGCGCTCGGGACGGACCATGGACCCGCCCTGCCGGACGTGGTCGCCGAGCACGATGCGCAGGGCGTTGTGCAGCAGGTGGGTCGCGGTGTGGTTGCAGGCGGTCTGATGACGCCGCACCGCGTTCACCATCGCCTTGGCGCGCTCGCCGGTCACGACCTCGCCCTCCACTGGGCGGGCGACCACGACCTGGTCGCTCTCGAACTTGACCACCTGCTCGACCTCGAGCTTGCCGGAGTCGGTGTGGATCCAGCCGGTGTCGGCGATCTGCCCGCCGCCCTCGGCGTAGAAGGGCGACTCGGCGAGCTTGACGGCCACTCGGCCCTCGCTGAGCTCGCCGACGGCGCGCACGACGGTGAACACCTCGAGCCGCTCGTAGCCGACGAACTCCGAGACGCTCTCGGCATACCGGCGCTGGAAGTCCTCCACCTCGCCCGGGCCGGAGGCGAAGGCGCCCTCCTTCTGGGCGGCCCGGGCGCGCTCCCGCTGCTCCTCCATGAGCCGGCCGAAGCGCTCCTCGTCGACGCTCATGTCCTGTTCCGCGGCGATCTCCCGCGTGAGGTCGAACGGGAACCCGTAGGTGTCGTGGAGCTCGAAGGCGACGTCGGCCGGCAAGTCCGTGCCGGCGTCGCGGGCGCGTCGCAGGGCCTCTTCGAGGATGCCCATGCCCTGCTCGAGCGTGCGCCGGAACCGGATCTCCTCGTCGTCGACCACCCGGCTGATCTCGGCCCGCGCCTCGGCGAGCGCCGGGTAGGCGCCGCCCATGATGTCGACCACGGCGTCGGTGAGCGTGGCCAGGAAGGGCTTCTCGACCCCGATGGCCACGCCCTGCTGGACGGCGCGACGGATGATCCGCCGCAGCACGTAGTCGCGGCCGTCGTTGCCCGGGAGGATGCCGTCCATGATGAGGAAGGAGGCGCCGCGGGCGTGCTCGGCCATGGTGCGCAGCGCCCTCGTCACGGCCGGCGACCCGTCCGGCTTGACGCCGGCCAGCTCGGCGCCGCGCTCGATCAGCGGCCGGAAGAGGTCGGTCTCGAACACGTTGGTGACGCCCTGGCTGATGCTCGCGATGCGTTCCAGGCCCATGCCCGTGTCGATGCTGCCCTTGGGCAGCGGCGTGAGGTCGCCGGCCTCGTCCATGTCGTACTGCACGAACACGAGGTTCCAGTACTCCAGGTAGCGGTCGCAGTCGCAGCCCGGCTTGCAGTCCGGCTGACCGCACCCCACCTCGGGGCCGAAGTCGTAGTAGAGCTCGGAACACGGACCGCAGGGTCCCGTGGGACCGGCCGGTCCCCAGAAGTTGTCGCCGCGGCCCAGGCGCACGATGCGGTCGTCGGTGAAGCCGTGCGACTTCCACACCTCGACCGCCTCCTCGTCGGCGGGCACCTGGGAGTCGCCGCCGAACACGCTGACCCAGACCCGGTCTCTCGGGATGCCGAGCTGGTCGGAGAGCTCGAGGGCCCACTGGATGGCCTCGGCCTTGAAGTAGTCGCCGAACGAGAAGTTGCCCAGCATCTCGAAGAAGGTGAGGTGCCGGGCCGTCTTGCCCACGTTCTCGATGTCGTTGGTGCGGAAGGACCGCTGGCAGGTGGTGATGCGGGTGGCCGGCGGTGTGTCGACGCCGAGGAAGTACGGCTTGTACTGCTGCATCCCGGCGGTCGTGAAGAGGACGCTGGGGTCGCCCGCGGGCACGAGACTGGCGGGCTCGCCCACCAGATGCCCGCGGGCGACGAAGAACTCTCTGTACAGGTCACGGATGTCGGCAGCGTTCACGTGAAGGCCTCTTGGACGGTCGGATGTCGGGACGGGCCGTCAGCGCTCGTCGTCTGACGCAGCGGGCGGCTGCGGGTTGTCGAGATCTCCGATCTCTTCCCGCAGTTTCTCGAGCGAGCGCCTGATGAGGCGCGAGACATGCATCTGCGATATACCCACACGCTCCGCGATCTGACTCTGCGTGAGTCCCTCGAAGAAGCGCAGGTGGAGGATGTAGCGCTCGCGCTTGTCCAGCTTCGCGAACCCGGGCGCGAGCGTGGTGCGGTCCTCCATGGTGTCGTAGGCCTCTTCTTCGCCGCCCAGGTAGTCGATGAGGCCGGCGTCCTCCTCCCCGGACTCGCCGTTGGGCGACGCCTGCAGAGAGACGGAGTTGTAGGCCTGGCTGGTCTCGAGCGCCTCGAGCACCTCTTCGGGGGTGGCGTTGGCGGCCTCGGCCAGCTCGTTGATGGTCGGCGACCGCTGCAGCTTGGGGACCAGCTCGTCGATGACCTTGTTCAGGCGGATGTTGAGCTCCTGGAGCCCGCGCGGCACGCGCACGGACCAGCCCTTGTCGCGGAAGTACCGCTTGATCTCGCCGACGATGTTGGGAGTGGCGTAGGTGGTGAGCTCCACGCCGCGCTCGAGGTCGAACCGGTCGATGGCTTTGATGAGGCCGATCGCCCCGACCTGGACCAGGTCGTCGAAGTGCTCGCCGCGCGAGGCGTAGCGGCGCGCGAGAGAGCGCACCAGCGGCAGGTACATGGTGATGAGCTGCTCACGCGCCTTGGTGTCGCCGTACAGGTGGTAGCGGCGCAGCAGGTACTGGTCGAGCTTCTCGGAGTCGGCCTTGCCGCGTCCCTCGGGATCCGCGGAGGGTCCCTCGTGGGACGTCGGGCTCTCCGGCTCCTCGTCGTCGTCCGGGAGGCGCCGCTGACCGGGCAGCGACTCCAGGTCGAGCGGGTCGTTGACGTGTCTGTCCTCTCGCGCGCTCACGCAGTCGACTCCGTGCGGTTCTTGACGATGACGACGCTGTAGCGCTCGCCGTCCTCCTCGACCACGACGTCGTCGACCAGACGCTGCAGCATCGTGCAGAGGTCGATGCAGCCGCCCGGCGTCTCGACCACCTGACCGCGCAGCGCCGGAGAGCGGAACAGCCCGGCGACGACGCGCAGCGTCGAGCCGTCGACCACGCACCTCACGCACAGGCTCTCCAGGTCTTCGGTGTCGAGCGCCGTCACGAGGAGGCGGTCGGTCGCCAGGTAGAGGTCGTCGAGGTCCTCGAGCGAGAAATCGAGACGGGCGCCGAGCCCGCCGAGCACCATGTGGACGGTGGAGAGGGCGCTCAGCGTAGCCGGCACCTCGAGGGTGATGCGTTCGGTCATGGCGTACCTCAGGGACCGGATTGCGCCCCCGCAGCCTGCAACTGCCGGGAGAACTCCTCGTCGCGGCGGTGGGCCGCGATCTTGCCCTCCTCGAGGGCCTTCGTGGCCCTGTCGCGGGTGTCGTCGACCCATCGGCGGGCGTCGCCGGGGAGCCGGCGGACGATGTGGAGGTAGCTCTCGCCCGTGCGGGCGTGGCGGGAACGCACGTAGTAGGTGAGCGCGGCGCCGGCAAGGGCGCCGCTGACGATCAGCTTGGTGGAGAGACCCATCCGTCAGACCTTCGTGTCAGGCTCTGGCGCCACGGCCGCGGCCGCGGCGTCCGTCGTCTCGGCCGCCTTGGCCGCCGCTTCATCGGCGGCATCGGCCGCCGCGGCGGCGGCCTCCGTGGTCGGCTCTGCAGCCGGCGCGGTGTATGCCGTGCCGGCTTCGGCGCCGGCCCCGGCCGGCGCGCTCTTGTCGCGACGCATGAAGCTCGAGACGGCCCCCTGGACCCCGGCGCTGAAGGACGCGGCCTTGCGCGCCGGCGTACTCACGGCCCCCTCGACGGCGTTGGCCATCGCGTCGATCTTGTCGGTGATGTCGGCGACGTCTTTGGTGATCTGGTCCACGTTCCCCAGGTTCGCGTTGACGCCGTCGAGCGTGCTGCCCGCCTTCTGCATGAGCGGGACGGCCTGCTTGTCGACGTCGTCGAGCACGGTGTCCACGCGTCCGAGGGTGCTGCCCGCCTTGAACAGGGCATAGGCGGCGGCGATGGCGACGACGACGAAGAAGAACGCCGCCGCATAGCTGAGGACGATGGTGGGAGTCTCCATCGCGAGCGTCCCGAACGTGGAGTCCATGCACCGCTCCTTCCCTTGGCCACGCCGTTTCGAGGACCGTCCGAAGCGTATCATACCGCGTGACGCGGCCTGTGGGGGGCTGTGCGTAGACGCAGGCCGCACCGAGCCTGCAGCGCGGCAGGTCGGCACGACGCCCGCGGCGCGGCCGCGCCGGCTGACCGTCAGGCCGGCGGCGCCGGGCCTGCGATGCGGCCGCCGCCCACAACGACGTCGTCGCGGTAGAAGACGGCCGCCTGCCCTGGGGCGAGGCCGGAGAACGGCGCGCGCAGGCGCACGTGCAGCTCGGCGCCGTCGCGCTCGAGCGACTCTACGGGCACGGCCGCCGAGCGATAGCGGAGCTGCACCTCGAGCCGCTCGCCGGTGCCGAGCGCGCGGTCGACGACGTGGTGCACGCGGAGGCCGTGGACCTCGAGCAGGTCGCGGCCGCCGACGACGACTTCGTTCTCGGCGGCCCTGCGCTCCAGCACGTACAGGGGCTCGGCGCCGCTCACGCCGAGGCCGCGCCGCTGGCCCACGGTGAAGCGCCAGTGCCCCTGGTGGGCGCCGAGGACTTCGCCGTCCTCGGCGACGATGTCGCCGGAGGCCGGAGCCACGCCCCGGCTCTCCAGGAAGTCCTGGTAGCCGGCCGGGGCGAAGCAGACCTCCTGGCTCTCCGGCTCGTCGGCCACCAGGAGGCCGGCCTCGGCGGCCTCGGCGCGCACCTCGGTCTTGGTGAGCTCGCCGAGCGGGAACTCGAGACGCGCCAGCACCTGCGGCGGGACCGACCAGAGCATGTACGACTGGTCCTTGGTCCGGTCGGCGGCTCGCGCCACCCAGGGCTCGCCGTCACGCCAGAGAAGCCGCGCGTAGTGTCCGGTGGCCACGCGCGGCAGGCCCAGCTCCTCGGCGAGCGCGGCGAGCGCGGCGAGCCGCAGCGGGTTGCAGTCGACGCACGGATTGGGCGTCTCGCCCTCCAGGTAGCCGCGCACGAAGGGCTCCACGACGGCGTCCTCGAACCGGCTCTCGAGGTCGAGGACGTGGTGCGGGAGCCCCAGCTGCGCTGCCGTCCGTCCGGCCCGCTGCAGGGCGCCGGGCGAGCAGCAGCTGCGCCGGTCCGTGCCCGGCCAGAGCCGGGCGGTCGCCGTCTCGATCGTGCGTCCCTCGTCGATCAGTCTGAGCGCCGCGACGGCGCTGTCGACGCCGCCGCTCAGTGCGACGAGTGCTCGTGGTCTTTTGGGAGTGACGGAAGGATCTGGTCGACCTCGTCCTCGCGGCCGCTCCGGACGAGGTAGTCCTGGATCGCAAGATGCAGGGCGTCGGCGGCGAGGTTGGAGCAGTGCATCTTGTTGGCCGGCAGGCCGCCGAGGGCCTCGGCCACCGCCTTGTTCGAGACGACGGCGGCCTCGGTGAGGCTCTTGCCCATGACCATCTCGGTGACCATGCTCGACGTGGCCACGGCGGCGCCGCAGCCGAACGTCTTGAACTTGACGTCGGCGATGTGGTCGGTGTCGTCCACGGCGATGCTGATGCGCATCACGTCGCCGCAGACCGGGTTGCCGATCTGCCCGACCCCGTCGGCGTCCTCGATCTCTCCCACGTTGCGCGGGTTCGTGAAGTGATCCATCACCAGGTCGGTGTACATCTCGTCAGCCTTTCACGTACAGCGGACTCATCTGCCGCAGCTTGTCGACGACCGGCGGGAAGGCCTCCAGGAAGGCATCGACCTCCTCCACCGTGTTCTCCCTTCCGAGACTCACGCGTATGCTGCCGTGCGCGTCCTCCGCGCCGAGGCCCAGGGCGAGGACCACGTGCGACGGCTCCAGGGAGCCGGAGGCGCAGGCGGAGCCGCTCGAGACCATGAAGCCCTGGGCGTCCATCTGCAGCAGCATGGACTCGCCCTCGATGTAGCGCACGCTGAAGGCGGCGTTGCCGGGCAGCCGCTGCGTCCGGTGACCGAGCAGCGTCACCTCGGGGACGCGCTCGAGCACGCCGTCCATCAGCCGGTCCCGCATGCTCTCGAGCCGGGGACCGACCTCGGGGAGCTGCTCGGCGGCGAGCGTGATGGCCACGCCGAGCCCGACGATGCCCGGCACGTTCTCGGTGCCCGAGCGCAGGCGCCGCTCCTGTCCGCCGCCGTCGATGACGGGCTGCAGACGCGTGCCGCGCCGCACGTAGAGAGCCCCGACGCCCTTGGGCCCGTACAGCTTGTGACCGGAGAGACTCAGCAGGTCGACGCCCAGCTCGTCGACGTCGACCGGCAGCGACCCGACCGCCTGCACGGCGTCGGTATGGAACAGGGCACCCTTCTCGTGCGCGATGCGCGCCAGCTCCGCGACCGGCTGGACGGTGCCGATCACGTTGTTGGCGAACATGATGGAGGCGAGTCGCGTGTCGTCGCGGAACGCCTGCTCGTAGGCGTCCAGGTCGACGACACCGTCGCCGTCCACGGGCACGAAGTCGACGTCCCAGCCCTGGCGGTTCAGGGCACGGGCGGCCTCCATGACGGCGGGATGCTCGATCGCGCTCACGATGAGGTGACCGGGCTGGTAGCGCGCGAGACTCCCGGCGAGCGCGAGGGTGTCCGACTCGGTGCCGCCGGAGGTGAAGACGATCTCCTTCTCGCCGGCGCCCAGGACGGAGGCCACCTGGGCGCGCGCCGCGTCGACGGCCGCGCGCGCCTCGCGCCCCAGACGGTGGAGCTCCGACGGGTTGCCGTAATGCTCGGAGAAGAACGGCAGCATCGCCTCCAGCACCCGTGGGTCGACCGGCGTCGTCGCCACATGATCGAAGTAGACGGTCTTCATGGAGTGACTGCCTCCTTGGTCAGGTCCTCGAGTGTGATGCTGTTGAGGGCGCCGGTGATGGCGTTGTCCAGCCGGCGCCACACGATGCGCGAGGCGCACGATTCGGCGCGCTTGCACGCCCCGCGGTCCGGGACGCAGCCGACGAGCGACAGCGGACCCTCGAGCGCCGTGACCACTTCGCCGACGTGGACGTCGGCGGCGGCCTGCGTCAGCCGGTAGCCGCCGCTCACCCCGCGCGTGGCCTTGACGAGCCCCGCCTCACGGAGCTTGGCCAGGATGCGCTCCAGGAACGGCGCCGGGATGCTCTCGGCCGCGGCGATCTCGGACAGCGGCACCGGCCGGCCGGCGTCGTGACCGGCCAGATAGACCATGGCCCGGAGGCCGTACTCGCAGCGTGAGGAGATGCGCACCCGTGTCCCGCCGTTCCTTCGTGGTCAGTAATCCCAACCAATACAGTCGGCATTATCCTACCACCAGCGCGAGGGGTCAAACAGGAGCGGCGCCCGTCGGGCGCCGCTCGAAGGACTTGAACCGAGGCTGCGACCGCTCTAGAGGCCGCGCACCGCGTCGGCGATCTCCTGCTCCATGACCTTGAAGCCGATCCAGCCGGTGTAGAGGTTGGCCACCTGGCCGTCGCCGCGGATGATCGCGAGGATGGGCGGGTCGCTGACCCGGAGCTGTGTCAGGAGGTCGCCCAGCTGCTTGGACTCGCGCGCCTCGAAGGAGAAGAACGAGCTGTCGGCCGCGTAGTTGCCCTTGATGTCGTTGAAGTACGACAGCATCTCCATGTCGTCGGCGGCCCCGTTGACGTACACGAGCAACACGATGCCGCGGCCCTCGTCGAGACGTTTGGTGACGAAGTCCGGAGTCTCGTCGGTGGGCTCGATGGTGAGCGGCGCGTAGCCGGTCATGCCGAAGCTGCTGACGGTGTTGTACGAGGCCGGCTGCTCGACCGCCGGCGTCGTAGCGGGCTCCCCCTCGGCCATGACGCGCACGGCGACGACGCCGCCGAACAGCAGCGCGCCGACCACGAGGATCAGAGCCGCTCCCAACAGGAACGTGCGGTTACGCTTGAGAATCCCCATGCCGGCCCCCTCCAGAGAGAGAAAGAGCTCCACCTTGCCGTGCTCGCGCTATTCTCGAACCTGCCTCAGCAGGTGGGTGCCCTCCCGGACAGTCCACGGACGGCCCGGCGACAAGCTCCCGATGTGTTCGTGTTGGCTCGAGAATGTGGCGAGGTCACGAACAAGGTCGAGCCGCGCCATCGTAGCAAACGTCCACTCATTCAACAATCTTGTCGGCACCCCTGCAAGAAGCTTGAGGGCGTGGCCGAGCCGGTGTTGCCGGAGCGGACGCGACGGGAGGCTCAGCCGAGCCGGATGCGCAACTCCTTGAGCTGCTCGGCCGTCACCGCTCCCGGCGCGCCCGTCATGGGGTCGCCGCCCGACGACGTCTTGGGGAAGGCGATGACGTCCCGGATGGAGTCGGCGCCGGCGAGCAGCATCACGATGCGGTCGAACCCGAGGCCGATGCCGCCGTGCGGCGGAGCCCCGTACTCGAGCGCCTCGAGGAACCAGCCGAAGGCCTCGTCGATGCGCTCGTCCGTCATGCCGAGGGCGCGCAGGATGGCGCGCTGGACGGCGGCGTCGTGGTTGCGCAGGGACCCGGAGCCGAGCTCGACGCCGTTCAGCACCATGTCGTACTGGGCGCCGCGCACGGCCAGGGGGTCGCTCTCCATGAGCGGCATCGTGGCCTCGGTCGGCAGGCTGAACGGGTTGTGGCCGTAGGTGAGCGAGCCCGTCTCCGCGTCGATCTCGAAGAGCGGGAACTCCTCGACCCACAGGAGCGACCAGCGGGCGGACGGTTCGGGCGCGAGCAGCCCGATGAGGGCGAGCCGAAGCTGGCCGAGCACCTCGGCGGCGACGGCGGCGGCGTCGGCGGCGAAGACGACGAGGTCGCCGGGCTCGCCGCCGACCTTCTCGACGAGCGCGGCCTGCTCGGCCTCGGCGAGGAACTTGACGATGGGGCCGCGCAACGCGCGGCCCTCCTCGACGTACACGTAGGCCATGCCCTTGGCGCCGTGCTCCTTGGCGAGCTCGGTGAGCTTGTCGATCTGGGCCCGGCTGAGGGAACCGCCGCCGGGCGCCCGGATCGCGCGCACCACCCCGCCGCCGTCGACGGCGCCGCGGAACACCTTGAACTCGCTCTGCGCGAAGGTCTCGCTGAGCTCCACGATCTCGAAGCCGTAGCGCAGGTCGGGCTTGTCCGAGCCGTAGCGCAGCATCGCCTCGTCGTACGAGAGCCGCGGCAGCGGCGTGGCAGGCGCCGTCTCCCCCACGCCCTCGAAGATCGCCGTCATGAGCCCCTCGAGCAGCTCGCGGATCTCGGGGACGGTGAGGAACGACGTCTCGACGTCGATCTGCGTGTGCTCGGGCTGACGGTCGGCCCTGAGGTCCTCGTCGCGGAAGCAGCGCGCGAACTGGTAGTAGCGGTCCATGCCGGCCACCATGAGGATCTGCTTGAACATCTGCGGGCTCTGCGGCAGGGCGTAGAACCGGTGCGGCTGCAGACGCGAGGGGACGAGGAAGTCCCGCGCTCCCTCGGGCGACGACCGCGTGAGGTCCGGCGTCTCGACCTCGATGAACCGGTGAGCGTTGAGGTAGGTACGGGCGGCCTGGGCGGCGGCGTTGCGCAGCTCCAGGTTGGCCAGCATGCGCGCCCGGCGCAGGTCGAGATAGCGGTGCCTGAGACGCAGCGTCTCGTCCACGTCCACCTGCTCGGCGGTCTCGATCTCGAACGGCGGCGTCTTGGCGCGGTTCAGGATCTCCAGCTGACCGACCTGGATCTCGACGTCACCGGTCGGGATGTTCGGATTGACCGTCTCCGGCGAGCGGGCGACGACCGTGCCCGCGACGCCCAGCACGTACTCCGGGCGCACCTGCTCGGCGAGCGCGTGCGCGTCCGGCGCATGCGACGGGTCCACGGTGAGCTGGACGATCCCGCTGCGGTCACGCAGGTCGATGAAGATGAGGCCGCCGTGGTCGCGGCGACGGGCGACCCAGCCCGCCAGGCGCACGTCGCGGCCGACGTCGGCGACGCGGAGCTCGCCGGAGTAGGTGTCACGCAGGGTCATGTAGCCTCACTCTCGAGACGGGCGGCGACGAGCGCCGTCAGGTCGGCGGCGGCGACGTCCTCTTCCCCGCCGCCGGCAAGGTCCTTGAGCCGCACGACGCCGTCGGCGAGCTCCTCCAGCCCGACGAGCACGGCGAAGCGGGCGCCGCTCCGGCCGGCCTGCTTGAGCTGGCCCTTCGGGCTTCTTCCGGCAAGGTCCAGCTCAGCCGGCACCCCCGCGCGTCGCAGCGACTGTGCGCAGGCGAAGGCGGCCGCCCGGGCATCGTCGGCGAACGCTACCACGAAGGCGCCGGTCGAGCGGGGCGCAGCGATCGGCTCGCGCATCGCCAGGGCGATGCGCTCGAGGCCGCTGCCCCAGCCCACGCCCGGCGTCGGCGGCCCGCCGATCTGCTCGACGAGCCCGTCGTAACGGCCGCCGCCGCCGACACCGCTCTGCGCGCCGAGGCGGTCGGAGTTGAACTCGAACGTGGTGCGCGTGTAGTAGTCCAGCCCGCGCACCAGACGGAAGTCGAGGGTGGGCTCGAGCCCGGCCGCCCGGACCAGGGCGAGCACCTCGTCGAAGTGCCGGCGGCAGTCCGGGCACAGGTGGTCGCTGATGCGCGGCGCCTCGTCGAGGACCGCGCGGCACGTCTCGACCTTGCAGTCGAAGGTGCGAAGCGGATTGATCTCGACGCGCTCGAGGCAGTCGCCGCACAGCTCGCCCTCGCGGCCGCGCAGGTACCCGCGCAGCTTCTCCACGTAGGCCGGGCGGCACTGCGGGTCGCCCATGCTGTTCATGTTGAGGGTGACGCCCTCCACGCCGAGCTCGTCGAAGATGGCCGCCAGCAGGAGGACGACCTCGGCGTCAACGGCCGGCTCGGGGCTGCCGATGGCCTCGGCGCCGATCTGGTAGTGCTCGCGGTAGCGCCCCGCCTGCGGCTTCTCGTAGCGGAACATGGGGCAGTAGTACCAGAGCTTCACCGGCTGCGGCAGCTTGTGCATGCCGTGTTCCACGTAGGCGCGGCAGACGGGAGCCGTGCCCTCGGGCCGCAAGGTGAGCAGGCGGTCGCCCTTGTCGGTGAACGTGTACATCTCCTTGCGCACGATGTCCGTGGCCTCGCCGACGCCGCGCTCGAACAGCGCCGTCTCCTCGAACTCCGGCGTCACGATGTGCCGATAGCCGAAGGTGGCGGACACGCGCGCCGCGGCGGCGACGACCGCGTCGCGCTCCGCGGCCTCGTCCGGCAGGAGGTCGTAGGTGCCCTTGGGCGCCCGGGGGCCGCTCACCAGCGGTGCTCCGGGTCGTGCCGGATCGGCGAGAGGAACGGGTTGAGGGCGAGCTCGCGCCCCAGCGACGTGTCGGGACCATGGCCGCAGTGGACCGTCGCGTCCGGCGGGAACCGGCGGATGAGCTTGGCCACGGAGTCGAGCAGCTCGTCCATGTTCCCGCCGGGCAGGTCGGTGCGGCCGACGCTGCCCTGGAAGAGGAGGTCGCCGACGAACAGCTCTTCGTCGCCGATCGCGTACGTGTAGGCGCCCTTCGAGTGCCCCGGGGTGGGGATGGCGAGCACGGGGATCGCAAGGTCGAGCGTCTGCTCGCCCTCGATGGTGACCGCCGTCTCGACGGGCTCGATGTCGAAGCCCGCCATCGAGCCGAGGCCGCCGTCGGCCATCTGGCCGGCGTCCTCGGCGCCCACGTACACGGGCACGTCGAAGTGCCGCGCCACGGGCATGACGCCGCCGAAGTGGTCGAAGTGCCCGTGGGTGACCAGCACGGCCGCCGGAGCGAAGCCGAACTCGGTGAACGCCTCGATCACGACATTGCCCTCGTCGCCCGGATCGATGACGAGGCCCTTCTCCCCCTGCACGACGATGAAGCAGTTGGCCTGGAGCGGCCCGAGGGGCACGGCGAAGACTTCGACGGGATCAGGCATTCGTACCTCGAGTGGTCGGGATTGGGCGGTGTGCCTGGTCGTCGACTCCGAGCCCGTCGTCCGGCCTGCCGGCGTTCCGCTCACTGGTTCCACTACGTAGATTCAATCGGCCAGCTAGCGTATCAGACGGCGACGGACAGGGTCGAGCGTCGGCGGCGCGGACGGTCGGCGGCGGCACGCGCGGCCGACCGCTCCTAGGCGCCCACGATGCGGTAGGCGTCGTAGACCGTGTGGATGCTGCGGATGTTCGCAAGGATGTTGTCGAGCTGACGCACATCGCCGACCTCGAGCGTGAACCGGTCGCGTACTACTCCATCGGGCAGCGTCTGCATGGAGCCGCCGATGATGTTCACCCCCGAATCAGACAGCGTGCGAGCGACGTCCTCGAGCAGGTGGTTGCGGTCGAGCGCCTCGATCATGATCTCGACCCGGAAGGCCATGCCCCCCAGGCCCTTCCAGCTCACCTTGGTGAAGCGCTCCGGGTTCTTCATGAGGGCGCGAGCGTTCTTGCAGTCCTTGCGGTGGATGGTGATGCCCTTGCCGAGCGAGATGTAGCCGACGATGTCGTCGCCCGGGATGGGCTTGCAGCACTTGGCCATGCGCACCATGATGTCGCTCATGCCCTCGACGGCGATGCCGAACTCGCCGCTGAGCGCCTGCGGCTCCTCGACCTCCTGCACCGGCTTGGACGGCAGCATCTCCGGCGGCGGCGTGGCCTCCTTCATGGTGCCGGCCCGCTGCATGACCTTGTTGGCGATGGTCTTGACGGGCAGACGGCCCGAGCCCAGCGCCACGAACAGGTCGTCGGGCTTGCTGTACCCGACGTCCTTGCAGATCTGGGCGAACACCTTGGAGCTCAGGATCTTCTGGGCCGGCAGGCCCTCCCGGCGCAGCGCCTCCTGGAGGAGGTCCCGGCCCGAGTGCTCCGAATCCTCGCGCTGCTCGCGGCGGAAGTGCTGGCGGATCTTCTGCCGCGCCCTCGGTGAGTTGACGATGTCCAGCCAGTCGCGGGACGGACCGCGGCTGGACTTGCTGGTGATGACCTCGACGATGTCGCCGCTGGCCAGCTTGGTGTGCAGCGGGACGATGCGCCCGTTGACCTTGGCGCCCACGGTGTGGTTGCCGACGTCCGTGTGCACGGCGTAGGCGAAGTCGATCGGCGTGCTGCCCGCCGCGAGGCTCTTGACATCCCCTTTGGGCGTGAAGACGAACACCTCGTCCTCGAAGAGGTCGACCCGCAGGGTGTCCATGAACTCGCGCGGATCGCCGGTCTCGGACTGCCACTCCATCATCTGGTGCAGCCACGCCAGCTTGTCCG
>JAAZAR010000021.1 GCA_012514235.1 Actinomycetota bacterium | reverse complement strand
GGGATCATCGACTCGGTGCGTCCGATGCCGTCGCGTCCATCCTCAGGTCGTCGGCGTTCACGACCTCCACGATCTCGTCGTCGTCCTCCCGCAGACCCTTCTTGAAGCCGCTGATGCTCTGGCCCAGCGACCTGCCGAGCTTGGGCAGCCGGGTGGCTCCGAAGAGCAGCAGGATGACGAGCGCGATGATGATGAGTTCCGGGCCGCCGAGGTTCGGCATGATGGCTCCTTCCTTGATCGGCTGCAGGGTGTCGTCGCGTGCCGGCCGCCCGGCTCAGCCCCAGGAGGAGCAGGGCGAGGGCCGGAGGGACGACGATCTCCCAGGGGCCACGTTCACGGCAACCAGCCTTGCGATGGTTGTACCTTCACGAAAAGGTGCGTTAGGGTCAGACGCGGTAGAGGCGTATTTCGCATGTCGGTCATCTGTACCTGAGGCTTCGTTCGAGTAGCTGTCCGCGGTGCACGAAACCGTCTTCACTGCACGAAGCGCGCGTACTTCGTGAAGAGAATAACATGCGGGGGGCATTATTTGCCAAGCCGCCCAAGGCAGATAGGGAGGGTAGCGTCGGTGGACGGAGCGCCGCGTCGTGCGAAGCGGATCGGCGCGCCACGCCAGACCGCGAGCACATCACGTTATGCCTGCAAAAGCCCAACAAATGCTGACGAGGACCTACCGGCGGCAGCTGACAGCCATCACCACATCCTAGGCCAAAACACCTAAGTGCTTCCTAGCATTTCGACTAAGTGTTATCCACCGCGCTTTGTGAAGCAACAGCCTAGGTCATTGTCGGTAAGACATCCGAGTACATGGACCTGGCATTTTCTTTTTTGGAGTTCTGTGTGTTAGTGTTCGCAGTCACAAGGTCCGATAATTGGCTCGTGGGAACTGCAGCGAGCGGGGCGGACAGGATTCCGTCCTTCTCTACGGGCATGTACCCGCTGTGCGAGGCGAGGGGGTGATCAGAGACGTGCACTTCTGCTGAGCGTCAGCCAGTCCGCCGAGGCGGAGGCCGACGCGACGGCGCAGACAATCTTCCGCAGTTGAACAAGGACGGAGGCGTTTGCACATGAAGAAAAAGGCTCTGTTCATGGCGGTGCTCCTCGCCGTCGTGGGCCTGCTCGCAGGAGTAGCTGCGAGTGATGCGTTCGGCAACGCAGGCGGTTACACGATAACCTGTGGGATGGATGGCTTCTGCCACGGCATCCAAGGCCCGAAGCCGACCGTCACGCTCCAAGAGAACAACGGGATGACCGCCACCTACAGCGTTGTCGCCCCCAATGCTTTTGAATGGGTGGTGTTTAACGGCAACACGCGTGTGGGCGGCAGTGCCGGCGAGGACAAGTTCCCAGGTTCTACGGCCACGGGCGGCACCTTCACGGTCCCGGTGGGAGCCACGTACACCATCTGGGCCGTCTACGGTGTCGCGGATGGGGCGGTCAGTGGTGCTAACACCACCGTCAGCCCAGCCGGCGTGACGACCTACACCATCACACCGACGGCCGGGCCCAATGGCTCGATCTCGCCTGCCACCCCGCAGACGGTCACGTCGGGTAGCAACGTCACCTTCACGATCACGCCTGCCGCGGGATACGTCGTCGACGACGTGCTCGTGAACGGCGCGTCTGTGGGTGCCGTGACCAGCTACACGTTCCAGAACGTCACGGGCAACGGCACGATCTCGGCCACGTTCAAGACGGCTCCGCTCGTGACCTACACCATCACCACCACAGCCGGCCCGAACGGCACGATCACTCCGGCGGGCCCGCAGACGGTCGCCGAGCACGAGGATGTGACCTTCGCGATCACGCCGAGCATGAACTACTACGTCGAGACCCTCAAGGTCGACGGGCAGTTCGTCGCTCCTACGAGGTCGTACACGTTCAAGGATGTGACCGCGAACCACACCATCGAGGCGACCTTCGCGGCCTCTCCTGCCGTGTGCACCATCACCTCCAGCGTGGAAGGCACGGGCGGCGTGATCAGCAGTCCGCCCCTGGCGGTCTGGTCGGTGCCCCGCGGTGGGACCATCACGTACTACTTCACGCCTGACCCCGGCTACCACGTTGACGAGGTCACCGTCAACGGCTGGCCCGTCGAGGTGGATCCCGACGACGACTCGTACACGTTCGCGAGCGTCGACCGGAACAACGTCCTCGTGGCGAAGTTCGCCCGCAACACGTACACCGTCGAGGCGAGCAAGACCGGCAACGGCACGATCACGCCGGCCGGGGCGCAGACCGTCCTCGAGGGTGAGGACATCACCTTCACGATCACGCCGGATGCCGGCAACAGCATCAGCGACGTCGTCGTGGACGGCGTGTCGGTCGGCGTCAAGACGAGCTACACGTTCACGGACGTGACCGAGGATCACACGATCCAGGCCAAGTTCGTCGCCAACGCCGTGAACTACACCATCACCTCGAGCGTCACCGGCACCGGCGGCGCCATCAGCCCGTATCCGCTCTGGGTCGTCCCGCGCGGCGGCACCATCACGTTCTGGTTCCTGCCGAACACCGGCTACCAGGTCCAGTCCGTGACGGTCGACGGCGCTGCGGTCGACGCAGACGAGTGGGCGGACGACTACTCGTACTCGTTCTGGAACGTCCAGGCGAACCACACCATCGCGGTGGCCTTCGCCCCGATCCCGACGTACACCATCACGCCGACTGCCGGCGCGAACGGCTCCATCTCGCCGGACACGGCGCAGACGGTCACCGAGGGTGACGACGTCTCCTTCACCATCACGCCGGACGCCGGCTACTCCGTCCAGGACGTGAAGGTCGACGGCACGTCGGTGGGCGCTGTGACCTCCTACGAGTTCACGGACGTGTCCGCCAACCACACGATCGCTGCCACCTTCGCCAAGGTGAAGGTGAAGTGCACCCTCAAGCTCAAGGCAAGCGCGAAGCAGATCAAGCGCAACAAGGCCATCAAGCTGACCGCGACCCTCAAGGGCAGCGCCGGCTACCAGAACGCCAAGGTCCGCCTCGAGGTCAAGGTCGGCAAGAAGGCCTGGAAGCTGCTCAAGAACGTCAAGGTCAACGCGAAGGGTGTCGCGACCTACAAGTACAAGGTCAAGACAAAGGGCACCCTGAAATACCGTGCCAAGTTCGCGGGCAACGCCGCCTACCTGGCGGCCAAGACGACGCCTGCGCTCAAGCTGGTGGTCAAGTAAGGCAGCACGGCATTTGACCGTGTCTTGACAACGATCCTAAGGCTACGAAAGGAAACAAGCTGTGGCTAAGCAGATGAACGATGGGCTCAGCCGGAGGGACTTCCTCAAGGGTGCCGCGGTCGTCGGCGGCGCCGCCGGTCTCGGCGCCATGGGTCTTCCGGGTGTCGCTTCGGCTGCGGAGGCCGATGCTGACTGGATGCCCAAGAAGTGGGACTACACCACCGACGTCCTGGTCATCGGGACGGGCTACGCCGGCCAGGGTGCCGCAATCGAGGCGGCCAAGCACGGCGCGCACGTGCTCGTCATCGAGAAGGCTCCGTTCCGCGAGCGCGGCGGCAACAGCCGCGTGTGCGGCCAGGGCCTCCTGGCTCCGTCCCCGGCCATCCACGAGGACTACATCACGTACCTCACCCACATGACCGAGGGTCAGGGCTTCCCGACCACGCACGGCGAGGGCTTCACCAGCGACGACACCATCAGGTTCTACGTCGAGCAGAGCTTCGAGACGCGTACCTGGTTCGAGTCGCTCGGCATGCCGCTCAAGGGCGCCAACAACGGTGGCGGCCCCGGCAGGTGGATGCCCTTCTACCCGCACTTCCCCGGCGCCGACGCGATCGGGACCGAGGACCAGTACTGGACGCACACGTCCAAGGTCGCCGGCGCTGAGCCGAAGGCCGGCAACGTGTGGGCCAACCTCGAGAAGTGGATCCTCGACAACACCGACGTCGAGTTCATGTACAAGACGGCTGCCAAGAAGCTGGTCCAGAACCCGAACACGCGCGAAGTCCTCGGGCTCATCGTGACCCAGGGCGGCAAGGAGAAGGCGATCAAGGCCCGCAAGGGCGTCGTCGTCTGCGCCGGCGGCTGGGAGTACAACTGGGATATGGTGCGGGACTTCAACCATATGCCTGAGCTGTACTCCATCGGCGGCCCGTTCAACACGGGCGAGACCATCAAGATGTGCTGGGATGCCGGCGCGGCTCCGCGCAACATGGGCGTCACCGCGGCGCCGACCTACCGGTGCGCAGGCGTCATGCCCGGCTACAAGGGCACGATCCAGCTCTCCAACACCACCCGCCAGGGTCCGTTCATCATGATCGGGCGGAACAACAAGCGCTTCATCGACGAGTTCCGCGGCTCGGTCGCCGGCCTCCAGAACAAGGCCATCTCCGAGCTCGAGGGCACGCTGACGGTCTCCGGCCAGGAGCTGCGTGACGGCGCCTACGTGCCGCAGTCCAACCCCGAGCCGATCCACATGATCTTCGACGAGGTCGGTCTCAAGTCGGGCGCCATGTTCAGCATGTTCTTCGGCTGGGCGTACTACGTCGAGGGCTTCAGGGGCAGCGCGGACAACAGCGCTGAGCTGGCCAACGGCTGGATCCTCAAGGGCGACACCATCGAGGAGCTCGCCGAGAAGATGGGCC
Organism: Actinomycetota bacterium; assembly: GCA_012514235.1. GTDB lineage: Bacteria > Actinomycetota > Thermoleophilia > UBA2241 > UBA2241 > CAIXSE01. Next base: position 68,334 of record JAAZAR010000021.1, on the reverse strand, counting down.
GCGACCCCGCCCAGGTGCAGGCGACGATCGACAAGTGGAACGAGGACTGCGACGCCGGCAAGGACACGCAGTTCGACCACGGCGATCCGACGCGCGCGCCGTATGCGCGGCCGGCCAACCGCCTGCAGAAGTTCACTGACGGTCCGTTCTACGCTATCGCATGCCATCAGTGCACGCTCAACACGCAGGGCGGCATGGTCCGTAACCTGAAGTCCCAGGTCATGAGCATCGAGGGCCCGCCGATCCCGCGCCTGTATGCTGCCGGCGAGAACGGCGACATCTTCACCATCCTCTACCAGTGCATGTCCAACGCGGGCTCCGGCTGCCTGGTGCACGGCCGCGTCGCCGGCGGCGAGGCTGCTCAGCTTGAGAGCTGGGACGCGCCGGCCGCCAAGAAGGCTGCCGCCGCGAAGGCTGCTCCCAAGAAGGCGAAGAAGCCTGCCGCCAAGAAGAAGGCCACGCGCAAGTAAGACGCCGAGTGGCATAGCAGTACCGCGTCCGGCCGGCTTCTGACCGGACGCAGAGTGAACCGGAGGCCCCGGATGCGATGCATCCGGGGCCTCCGGCCACCTCAACGACGACACCCTGTTGCCGGCCCATCTCCTTCGCAGTCGCGGGGCGCGGCGACGGGCATGTAGGGCATTGTGTAGACTACGGCGGCGCATTCGCAGCGTGCCGGGTCCACAAGGCGGACAGTCGAGTCCACTTCGTGGACGCGATATGATAGTGTCCGACGTCACAAGCTACCTGATTTACTTCGAGTACGTCTTGCGGAGGAGGGAGCGATGCGGCATCAGGCCGGACGGGCGGACGCCCCTCGACGGCACACTGTCGTCTTCATCGGACGGTCTTGGCGGGACGCGTGAGCGCAAGGACCGACATCCGCGTCGTGCTGATCGACGACGATGTGGCGACGCGAGATTCCATCAGGGCAGTGATCGACTCCCAGCCGGACATGCGGGTCGTGGGCGAGACGTCTGCCTGCAGCGAGGGCGCGGACCTCGTGAGGGCACATGACGCCCGCGTCCTCGTCGTCGGCTCGGGCTCGCCCGGCAAGGGCTGCGCCGACCTCCTGAACGAGCTTCAGAGGCAAGGACTTCGCGCAGGCGTCATCGTTCTCACCGAAGGCTCGGAGCAGAACGGAGACGTCCTGCGCCTGGTCCAGGCCGGTGCGTCGGCGTACCTCCGCAAGTCCGAGGACGCCGGCGAAGTCGTCGAGGCCATCCGCGTCGTTGCGTCTGGCGGACACATTCTCGAGCCTGCCGCACTCGACGCGGTGCTCAAGGACTACTGCACGCGGTGCAGTCAGGACGGCGAAGAGAAGACGGAGGAGCTGAGTGCCAGGGAGAGGGAGGTCCTCACCCTGGTGGCCGAAGGCCTCTCCACGCGGGAGATCGCGACGCAACTCGGGCTCAGCCACAAGACGGTGGAGGTCCACCGCCGCAACATCATGGTGAAGCTGCACCGGCACAGGGTCGCGGACCTCGTGCGCTACGCCGTGCGCGAGGGCCTGGTCGGTCTGGATTGACCTGCAAACGGTGACCGCATCAGGGTCTCGGTTGCGGCGCCGACGACATCGAGGAGGACGATGCATGATTGAGAAGATCAGCAGGATCAGCGGCATCGGGATGCTTCACGACTCGGTGCCCAAGGACGGCGGCCTCGAGCTCTCGAAGGCGGTCGCGATCTACGCGGAGAACGGGCGCGGGAAGTCCACGTTCTGCCATCTCCTGAAGAGCCTGGCGGACAACGAGTGCACGGAGGTCCAGGCGCGCAAGGCGCTGCGGCAGACCGACGAGCCGTCGGCGGAACTCGTCATGGACGGCGAGACGCACACGCTGAGCGAGGGCTCGTGGGACCAGAGGTATGACCGCCTGCACGTGTTCGACGAGCGGTTCGTCGAAGAGGCCGTGAGCGTAGGGAGTATCCTCGGCGTCAAGCATCTCGAGCGCATGCTCGTCCTCGCGCTCCAGTTCGCCGACAACGACTCGCCCGAAGAGGTCGAGGACATGCTGGAGGACTGCCGGGCCGGCGTGAACGCGCGCCTGCGGGAGTTGGGCGCGGCGTTCGAGATCTCCAGGCTTGCTCGAAATGATTCGGGGGACGTCCCTCGCGCGGACTACACGCTGCGCCTCATGGCCGAGGAGATCCCCCTGGTCGCCTCCGAGCCCACGTTGCCCAGCTTCTCGACGGTCCTCGGGCCCGGCGACCGCTGGATGCTGGGGCTGGCCCTCTTCTTCTACGGAATCGACGGCGACCGCGACATCATGAGCAAGACCGTGGTCCTCGACGACCCGGCCGTCGGGCTCGACAGGCGGCGCAAGACGAAGTTGGCCGAAATGCTCATGGGCTATGTCCAGCGGGCCCAGCTCATCGTCCTCTCGCATGATCCCGAGTTCATCAAGATGATGCAGGAGCGCGGGTTCGACCAGGTGCTGCAGCTCGAGCGGTCCGGGATCTACTGCCGCTTCACGGAGTGCGACATCGACGCGATCCTGGCGGCGGACTACACGGATCGGTTCATCGAGCCGGACAACTACCGGACCGGCGGGCATCCGACGTTCTGACCGGCGGCTGCAGCACGCTTCGTGGCGGAGCCGCTCGCCCCCCTTCGCACGACTCCTCCTCTGAGGCGAGGCGTCACCCGCCGCGCATGCGCGGCGGGTGACGCCGACGCCCTTGCAGCCCCGCATGACCGCTTCAGTTTCGGCGCTGCGCGCCGACAATTGACCTCGAGGGAGGGGCTCATACCCGGCGCCGTCCGGCAGGAAGCGCCGGAGCGAGGCCGAACACCGACCGGCCGGAAGGGGAGGGGGTTTGCGAGAAGCGTTCCAGGACCTGCTGTATAACGCCGCGCTGCTGCTCGTCCTCGTCTACGTCTACGACCTGCTGGCGCGGCGACTCAGCCAGCGGACGCTTGCCTTCAGACTCATCACCGGCCTGGTGCTCGGCGGCATCTCGATCGCCCTCATGATCTCCGCTCTCGTGCTCGGGAACGGCGTCATCTTCGACACGCGCTCGGTCGCGCTGAGTGCCGGCACGTTGTTCTACGGGACGCTGCCGGGTGTCATCGCCGGTCTGATCGCCGCCGTCTATCGGGCGGCGATGGGCGGAGGGGGTGCGGTGATGGGCGTGTCCGTGATCGCGAGTTCGGTCGCCGTCGGTGCTCTCTGGCGCCGCTGGCGCCAGGTGGCACAGCGAGACCCGGGGATCCTCGAGCTCTACCTCTTCGGTCTCGCGGTCCACGCCATCATGCTGGCGCTCACCCTGGCCTTGCCCGCCACGCTTGCGACCCTGCATGGCATCGCCCTGCCCGTCATCGTCATCTATCCCCTGGCCACCGTGGTGCTCGGTCTGCTCATGATCGACGCCCGACGCCGGCGACAGGCGGAGCACGCATTGCGGGAGAGCCAGCAGCGCTTCGCCTCCTTCGCCGAGTTCATGCCTGGGCGGCTCTGGATCCGCGACGACCAGCTCCGGTTCCTCTATGTGAATCCCAGTCTCGCGGAGAGTCTCGGGAGCCCGGCTGATCAGCTTCTCGGCAAGGCTCCCGAGGACGTGTCGGATCCCGAGACGGCGGCGGTGGCGCGCGCTCTGTGCGAGCGCGCGCTCGGCGGGGAGAGCGTCGATCTGATCGAGCGCTGGCCGTTCGAGCCAGAAGAGCGCTACTACCGCTCGCTGGCGTTCCCCATCGCGCGTGAGAGCGGCGCGCCCCTGCTCGGCGGTCTCATGTTCGACGTCACCAGGGAGCACACCGCCGAGCAGGAGCTCAAGCAGCGTGCGGCGGACCTGCAGCGCACGCTGGAAGGCGCCGTGCAGGCCGTCAGCACCATCGTCGAGGTGCGGGACCCCTACACGGCCGGGCACCAGCGACGCGTCGCCCGACTCTCGGCGGCGATCGCGGCCCACATGGAGCTCCCCGAGTATGAGCGCGAGGGGTTGCGCCTGGCTGCGCTGATCCACGACATCGGCAAGGTGGCCGTGCCGGCCGAGCTGCTCTCCAAGCCGGGCCGGCTCACGGAGATCGAGTTCCGGCTCATCAAGGCGCACTCCATCGCCGGTCACGACATCATCTCCGGCATCGAGTTCAAACAGCCCATCGCCGACATCGTGCTCCAGCATCACGAGCGACTGGACGGGACGGGGTATCTGGGCGGCATCTCTGGGAGCGACATCCGCAGGGAAGCTCGTGTCCTCGCGGTCGCCGACGTGTACGAGGCGATGGTCTCCCACCGGCCGTACCGGCCGGCCCTCAAGCCTGAGGTCGCGATCGGTGAGCTGCGCGAGGGCGCCGGTCGGCTCTACGACGCCGGCGCCGTCGACGCCTGTCTCGCCGTGATCGGAAACGGCTTCCGGTTCGAGTACGACTGAGAGGCGCTGCGCCGGCCACGGCTCCCGGCGGAGCCGGCGGGGAATGGTAGTCACCATGGACCTGCCCGTGATCCCCCCGGTCTCGCCGATGCTGGCGCGGGCCGTAGCCGACCTCCCGGTCGGGAAGTTCAGCTATGAGCCCAAGTGGGACGGGTTCCGGGCGATCGTCTTTCGTGACGGCGACGAGGTCGAGATCGGCAGCCGCAACGGTCGCTCCATGACGCGCTACTTCCCGGAGGTCGCGGCGGCGGCCGTAAGCCTGCCCGCCCGCTGCGTGATCGACGGGGAGATCGTGGTGCCCGACCCCGAGCGCGGCCGCCTCGACTTCGAGGCGCTGCAGCAGCGGATCCACCCGGCGGAAAGCCGGGTCAAGCTGCTCGCGGAGCGCACCCCGGCCCACCTTGTCGGCTTCGATCTGCTCGCGCTTGGCGACCGCGACCTGACCGGCGAACCGTTCCGGGAGCGGAGGCGCGCGCTGGAGGACGTGCTCGCGGGCGCGCCGCCGCCGATCCACCTGACCCCGGCCACGCAGGATCGGGCGGAGGCCGGGCTGTGGTTCGACGAGTATGAGGGCGCCGGCCTCGACGGCATCGTCGCCAAGCCGCTGGAGGGGACCTATCAGCCCGGCCGGCGGGTGATGTACAAGGTCAAGCACGTCAGGACGGCGGACTGCGTCGTCGCCGGCTACCGGACGTACAGGTCGGACGAGCGGGCCGTCGGATCGCTCCTGCTCGGACTGTACGACGACGCCGGCACGCTGGTGCACGTCGGCGTCGTCGGTGCGTTCTCAGCCGAGCGTCGCCGGGCGCTCTTCGAGGACCTCCAGCCGCTCGTCACCGCCTTCGAGGGTCACCCTTGGGACCCGGAGGGGCCTGCCGCCGAGGTCCGCACGCCGCTCAGTTCCGGATACAGCCGTTGGAGCGCAGGCAAGGATCTGACCTTCGTCCCTCTCAGACCCGAGCGCGTCGTCGAGGTCCGCTACGACCATATGGAGGGCGACCGCTTCAGGCACACGACTCAGTTCGTCCGGTGGCGTCCAGACCGGGACCCCGGCTCCTGCGGTTTCAGCCAGATCGAGGAGCCGGTCCGCTACGACCTCGCCGACGTGTTGACGTAGCGGAGCCGACGCGAGCGCCACAGAGGCTCCAAGGGTCGAGATCGGGCGCGTCTGCGTCGTCCAGGCGGGTGTGAGAGACTTCCTGCAGATGCGATGCGGATCCGACAGGAGGTCGTTGCCGCCGACCGCTCCGGGGCGGGGGCCGCGGTGCTGATCACCATCGCCGGCTGGGCGGCGTGCTTCGCGGTCGGCGTTGCGCTGCAGCGCCGTTTGCGCGACCCGCAGCGCGCCTCGTACTACCTGTTCCTGCTCGTGCTCTGGGTGCTCACTCCGCTGACCGTCGTCTACGGCTACACCACAGTGGCGGTGCGCCCCGAGCTCGTGGCCGCGTTCGCCCTCGTCGTCGCGGCCGCGTGGGCGACGCTGTTCGTGGGCATGTGGTGGGGGCGCGCAGGCGGCCGCAGCCGTGCCGAGGCCGGTGTCCACGTCTACGCCACGGCCATGGGCAACACGGCGATCCTCGGCTACCCGCTCGCGACGCTCATCTTCGGAGGCCCCGGGCTGGCGCTCGCCGTCGTCTTCACGGAGTTCCAGTTCCTCATACCGACGCAGGGCGTCATCCTGGGACTGGGGCGGCGCTACGCCGGCCCTGACTCACTGGGCCGCCAGGCGACCGGCCTGTCGGATCTGCTGCGCAGCTGGTTCCTCAACCCGCCGGTGATCACGGGCGCCGCGGCCGTTCTCCTGCGGGTACTCGGGATCGATCTCACCCCCGTGGTCAGCCGCTACGGCACCGCCGTCGGACTGCTTGTGGGGTTCGTCGGATTCGTACAGCTCGGCCTCGCCATCTCGTTGCGGCCGCTGCGGCACGGCCGCGGCGACGTGTGGCGGGCCGCGGTCACCGTGGTCCTGCGTTCGGCCCTCGGACCGCTGCTGCTGCTGGGCGCGAGCTGGGTGACCGGCATCCACATCCCCGGCGTCTTCCTGCTGCTGGCGGCCATGCCGGTCGCCTTCTACACTCTGGTCGTCTCCGCCGTGTTCGACATGGAGCGCGAGCTCGCTCGCCTGCTCGTCACCGTATCGACGGTCCTCGTGGTCACGGGCGTGGTCGTCTGGTACGTCGCCGTCGGCTAGGGACGGCCGCCGGAGATCGGCTCTCTGGCTCTCGCGCGTTGGAGCAGGATAGGCTTGAGGTCGCCGTCCGGGAGCAGGAGGTGGGCCGGGATGAGGAACGCGAGGGACATGCTCGCAGAGAGCGAGATCGTCGTCATCGGCGGTGGCGCGGTCGGGCTGGGAGTCGCCTACGCGCTCGCTCGGGCCGGCAAGTCCGGCGTCCTCGTGGTCGAGCGCGAGCCGGGCGTCGGGCGGGTCACGACTTCCCAGGGCGCCGGATTGTGTGGTCAGGTGCGAGCGAGTGTGGAGCGTGTGCGCCTCGCGATGCACTCTGTGGAGACCTTCCGGGAGCTGCAGCAGGACGCCGAGGTCCGTCCGGACTGGCACGAGGTCGGCTCCATCCGCCTCGCGTTCTCTCTCGAGAGGGTCGAAGAGCTGCGGCGGCTCGCGTCGGTGTGCGCGGAGGCGGGTCTGGAGGTGGAGCTCCTGGATCCGGCCGAGGCGGAGCGGCTCTGGCCGCTCGACCTCGGCGAGGTCCGCGCCGTGCTCTGGTGTCCCTCGGACGGTTTCATGACGCCCACATCGGTCGCAGCCGCGTACGAGCACCGCTGCCGGGCCATGGGCGTGCGCTTCCTCACGAGCACGGCGGTCACCGGCATCGAGGTGCGCGAGGACGGCGTCGCCGCCGTGCGAACCGACCGCGGCTACGTGACGTGCGGTACGGTGATCGACGCGGCGGGCGCGCATGCCTTCCACGTCGCCCGCCTGGCCGGCCTCGAGCTGCCGATCGTCCCGGTGCGCCACGAATACTTCGACACCGAGCCGCTCGCCGGTCTGCATCCGGACCTGCCCTGCTTCCGCGTCCCGGAGATGACCGTGTACGGCCGGGCCGTCGGCCAAGGGTTGCGGCTCGGCGGCTGGGAGTCCACGGCCGAGAGCCTCGATCCTCGGACCTTCCAGCTCGAGGCCCAGGCGCCGGCGATCGCGACGGACTCCGTCGTCCTCGCCGGCTTCGATGAGCAGTTCGCCGCGCTCTTCCCCGCGGTGCGCGGCGCTCCCCGGACGCGCGTCGCCAAGGGCTGGCCGACCTTCACGCCCGACGGCGGGTTCGTAATCGGCGAGAGCCGACGCGTGGGGGGGTTCGTCATGGCCGGCGGCTGCAACGCGCACGGCATCTCCGGCTCGGCCGGCATCGGTCGTCTGCTCGTCGAGTCGCTCTACGACCCGCACCCTGGCGCCTACGTCCGCAGCCTCACTCCCGACCGATTCACCGAGAGCGCCTGGGACTGGGACGACGCCCGTTCCCAGGCGCAGCGCGTCTACGAGACCTACTACGCGCCGGCCGGGTGAGGCGCGGAGCCGGCGCGCCGGCGGCCGCTCCGAAGGTATCAGTGCGCGCCGAGGAACTCCTGCACGTGAGCGGCGGCCTCGTCGCCGCTCACCGGAGTGCCGTGGCCGCCGGCGACCACGCTCGGCGTCATGCCGGCGATGCGCAGCGCGGACGCCGTCGCCGCCGGCCAGCTCCAGGTGGTGATCCACGGCGGCCCTGCCAGTGTCCGCTCACGCCGGAGGAGCTTGAGCGGCGAGTTCAGGTCGAGTGTCACGAGGGCGTCGCCGGTGATCGCGACACGGTCGGACGAGCGCATGAAGGCGACGTGGCCCGGCGTGTGGCCGGGCGTCAGCACGGCCTCCCAGCCGGGCAGACAGGCCGGGGCGCCGCCGATCTCCATCGCCTGCACGGCGCCGGCGAGGCTGGAGCGGGCGAGCGTCCGTTCCATGCGCGCCCGCCCCGACAGGCGCAGCCCCGGCAGGATGACCCATCGGTCCAGCGGACCGGCATAGTGTCGCACGGCGCGGGCGTCACCCAGCGCCAACGGCAGTTCGGCGGCGTGGACCCACGCACGGACCTCCCAGCGCGTCGCGAGTTCGGGCAGTGCTCCCACGTGGTCGGGATGCACGTGGGTCACGAGCACACCGGCCGGGGCGGCTCGCCCGAAGAGATGTTCGGCCGCCCCCGCGATGGCCGGGGCATCCTGAGCCCAGCCGGCATCGACGAGGCACCATCCCGCCTCCGAGCGGACGAAGAAGACATTGGACGAGCGCAGCAGACCACGTCCCAAGGCAAGCCAGAAGACTCCCTCCGCCAGTTCACGCGGCGCTGCTGCGGGTCGAGCTCTCCGTATGCGGCTCATCCGGTCCTCCTCAGGGCCAGATCAAACGCCGTCAGTGTATCCGGCGCTGCTGCCCGTTCGCGGGTGGTGCCTCCGCCCTTGCTCCGTCGTCTGACGATTGCGAAACTTGCCGGTGTAGTGCCTACTTACCCCTTGACCGACCCGTCGGCCGTCACGGGCGGAGGGTCGGGCGCGTACCCACGAGGGCGCCCGCAACGCCGCGTGTCGAGGTGCGTGGCCGATGGGCATGCAGTGGTGGAGATCCTGCAGGCTGGTGAGGATGCCGAAGCGCGCGGGCGAGGGACCGCAACCGCAACTGAAGAAGACGCCGCCGCACCCGATCTGGAACGAGCACGTGCGGCCGTGGTTCGGCCGCCGTGCGCGGCGCGCCGACGAACGTCTCACGGAGCGGCTCGGCGGCCCTGCGCGCCGCCGCGTCATCATCCTCCTCGGCCTGGTCCTCGGCCTCCAGGCGGCCGACACGAGCGCGGTCGGCGCCATTGCCCCGCAGCTGCAGCCGGCGTTCGGCATCGGGACGGCGCAGATCGGCCTGCTGGTCACCGCCTCCGCTCTCGTCGGGGCGCTGGCCGCCATCCCGTTCGGCCTCCTCGTCGACAAGACGCGGAGGGTGGACGTTCTGACTGTCAGCATCCTGCTGTGGGCGACGGCGGAAGTCATCAGCGCCTTCTCGACGTCGTACGGGATGCTGCTGCTCGCCCGGCTCTTGCTCGGCGCGGTGACGGCGACGGCCGTGCCGGCCGTCGCCTCCCTCACGGGCGACTTCTTCCCTGCCGGCGAACGCGGCCGGATCTACGGCTACATCTCCGTGGGGGAGATCGCCGGCGCCGGTGTGGGCATAGGCCTCGCGTCGTTCATCTCGTCGGCGCTCGGCTTCAGGGCCGCGTTCATCTTCATGGCGATCCCGAGCGTGCTGCTGGCGTGGGCGCTGTTCAAGCGGCTGCCGGAACCCGCCCGCGGCGGGCAGAGCAGGCTGGAACCGGGGGCGACGAGGATCATCTCGGCACGCGAGGCGGGGCCCACCCGGGCACTGGAGGACGACGAAGAGGAGCGCACCGACGACGTGGTGCTGCTCGAGGTGCGCCGCCGCGGCGTCAAGCACGACGCGGACCGCGTGGTCCTCACCGATCCGGCGAGGATGTCGCTGGTCCACATGGTGAAGTACGTCCTGCGTGTGCGTACCAACGTGTTCATCATCCTGGCGTCGTCGATGGGCTTCCTCTTCCTGGCCGGGCTGCGGACCTTCGGCGTGCTCTTCGCACGCGGCCACTTCGGCGTGGGGCAGGCCGTGGCGACCCTGATCCTGGGGCTCGTCGGGGCAGGGTCGCTGCTCGGCCTGCTCACCTCCGGACGACTGGCCGACTGGCTGATCAAGCGCGGCCGCATCAGCGCCCGGATCGTGGTGGCCGGCATCGCCTTCATCCTGGCGGCGGCCCTGCTCGTGCCGGCGCTGACCACGACGAACGTGCTCGCCGCCCTGGGCTTCTTCCTGTTGGCCTTCGCGGCGCTCGCTGCGCCCAACCCGCCGCTCGATGCGGCGCAGCTCGACGTGATGCCGTCCCAGCTCTGGGGCCGCGCCCAGGGTGTCCGCTCGGCGCTGCGCAACACGCTCGAGGCGTTCGGCCCGCTCCTGTTCGGCCTGGTGGCGGGCCTCTTCATCCCGGACGGGACGGCGCTCCAGGAGGGCGCCGAGCTCGTGCCCGGCCAGACCCGCGGGCTGCAGATCGCGTTCCTCCTCACCCTGATCCCGCTGGCCGGCGCCGGCGTCCTGCTCCTCTGGACGCGCCGGCACTACCCCGTCGACGTGGCGTCCGCCGGGGAGTCGGAGCGCCGGGGCAAGGAGCACGCCCGGCGCTCCGCCTGACGGTCGTCGGAACGAGCTCCCGCCGCCGGCTCGGGCCGGTTCAGAACCGGTTGCCCGAGCATCCGCGCTGCTGCATCGGGCGGGCATAGGATCCGCCGCGGGAGTCCTTCCAGCTCGTGCCTCCCCAGTCCATGCGGTGACAATCCCCGAACCAGGCGACGCCGCCGCCGGGTTTCGCCGCCCGCACGCGGTTGTTGCGGAAGTCGCCGCCGTGCACGCTGGTCGCGATCACGACCTGGGACGTGGAACCCATCGGCACGCGCTGCTTGGTGACTGACGCATCGAGGGTGTTGTTCCGGAACACCCAGCCACAGTCGGCAGTGGTGTGCATCTGCAGGTTCAGCAGGGAACCCCGGCACTGGTAGACCTTGTTGTTGGTGAACCGCATCCTGCGGGGCCCGTTGCACTCGAAGCCCTGACCCCAGGGAAAGGCGCTGTTCGTGCCGGCGCCCTTGATGACGGTGCGGTCCACGACGTTGTCGACGCAGTTGGGTCCGCCGTCGAACGAGATGGCCTCGGAGCCCTGCGGCTCGAAGGTGCACCGCACGATCTTGATGCTCCTGTAGCCCGACGGGCTGTTGGTCGGACGCCCCGTGCACTCGAACCCCATGCGCTTCTGCGACTTGATCCTGCAGCGCAGGAACTTGATGTGGTGGATCGTCCCCTTCCAGTCGTTGATGGTGATGCCGTTCCAGGCGCCGGGCTTGATGACGCAGTCTCGGAACGTGATGTGATGGGCGGCCTTGTCGATCTGGATGACGGCCCGGTCCCGGCGCGTGCTCTTGAACGTGCAGTTGTCGTAGATCCGGTCGTGAGCGCCAGCCGGCAGCGTGAGGTCCGTGATGGTCTTGTTCCTGATGACTGTGGTGGCTGCGGCTGGGGAGACGGCGACCGTCGTCAGGACGGCGGCCAGGACGGCCGTCAGGACCGCCGTCCGTGCGAGTCGGCTGCATATGCGTCGCAAGATCGCTCCTTGGGTGTCTCGTCGGATGCGCCGCTCCGGTCCGGGCCGGGCCGGATAGGCCCGTCGGCATGCGGCGGCGCACCCTCTGTCGGCGTGACCGGCGCCGGCGGAGGCACCGTGGGCACACAGGGTTTGGTGCGAGTGGGAGCTCCAATCACCCGGGGCGCACGCTACAGGAGGCGCGAGTGTGCGAAAAACCCAGTACCGGGAGGTTCCGCAGACGACGACTGCGCGCAGACGGGTCCGGCGACGGGCGGACCGCGAGCGGGAAGACTGGTGACATGGAGCGCTCGAGCGACATGTCGTACCGACCCTTGGGGAGCACCGGCGTGCTGGTCTCGCTCGTGGGTCTCGGCGGCTTCCACCTGGCGGAGAGCATCGACGAAGAGCTCACCGTGCGTCTGGTGAGGACGGCGATCGACCGCGGCGTCACGTTCCTCGACAACTGCTGGGACTACAACCAGGGCGCCAGCGAGGAACGCATGGGACGCGCACTGCGGGGCGGGTACCGTGAGCGCGCCTTCCTGATGACGAAGATCGACGGCCGGACACGGAGGGAGGCGGCGCGGCAACTCGACGAGTCCCTGCGCCGCCTTCGCACGGACCGCATCGACCTCGTCCAGCACCACGAGGTGATCCGCTACGAGGATCCTCACCTGATCTTCGCGGAGGGTGGGGCGAACGAGGCGCTGGTGGAGGCCCGTGAAGCCGGGAAGCTCCGGTTCATCGGCTTCACGGGCCACAAGGATCCGCACATCCACCTGCACATGCTGGACGTCGCGGCCGGGCACGACTTCAGGTTCGACGCCGTGCAGCTGCCGCTGAACGTGTTCGACGCGCACTACCGCAGCTTCGAGCGCCAGGTGCTGCCGCGCCTCGTCCGTGAGGGCACAGGCGTTCTCGGCATGAAGCCGCTCGCGGCCGGCAAGGCGGTCGAGTCGGGGGTGGCCACGGCGCTCGAGTGCCTGCAGTACGCCATGCGCCTGCCCGTCTCCGTCGTGATCACGGGCATCGACAGCCTCGAGCTCCTCGAGCAGGCGCTCGAGGCGGCGCGGACGTACCGGGAGCTTGGCGACGCCGAGGTCGCCGAGCTGCTGACCCGGACGGCGGACCCGGCGGCGCGGGGAGAGCTCGAGCTCTTCAAGACGTCCGCGGAGCACGACGGCACTGCCAAACACCCCGAATGGCTCGGCCTCGCGGCCGGGTAGGCTGCCGACGAGGCGGACCGGCCGCCGGTCAGCGCCGGAACAGCAGGCTCAGCACCAGCGAGAGCACGATGCTGACGACGACCATGAGCCCGACCGGCACGAAGACGGTCACGTTCCCGCGCCTCCAGGTGAGCGTCCCCGGCAGGTGGTGCAGGCCGAGCCTGTCGGCGAGCAGTACCAGCGCGCCGATCACGACGAGCAGGGCGCCGCCGACGACCAGGAGCTTGCCGAACGCCACCATCAGTCGGGTGCCCGGAGGTCGTGTCGCAGCCACTCGTAGGCGAGCGGCTGGCCTGCGTTGAACCGCCGCCGCTCCTCGTCGTCGACCGGGGTGAACCCGGCGTGACGGTAGCAGGCGAGTGCCGCCGCGTTGTCCGGCACGACCCGCACGAGGGCGGTGGGAAGCTGCGTCCGGGCCGCCTGCCGGAGCAGCGAAGCCACCAGCAGGCGGCCCACGCCCCGACCACGCGCATCGGGCCTGACGATGAGCCGCCCGAGCTCCACCTCCTGCTCCTCCACGTCGACCCAGAGCTCTCCGTAGGCCACCGGCGCCTCGTCTTCGACCAGCAGCCAGGAGCGCACGTCCGGCTCCTCACGCCAGGAGAGGATCACCGAGGCCGGTACAGGCCAGGGTGTGGCCTGTCCGGCCCACGCTCGCGCCTCGCCTGCGGAGAGGGCCCAGGTCGCCACCTCCGCGGCGTGCCGGGGATGGAACGACAGGAGTCGGCAGGCGCTCATGCTCAGACTCTACGTCCTGGCCATCGAGGAAGCGATGACGAACGTCGTGCGCCTCGCCCTCAAGTGGACCGGGGCATCTCGATGACGAAGATGTGGGACGTCGTCCGCGCCGCGACCACGACGTCCTCCCCGACGATCTCTAGTGCGTCCCGCTCGTCTAGGTCGACGCCGTTGACGCTGGACGAGCCCTCCACCTGCAGCAGATAGGCCTGCCGGTCAGGCGCGACCCGAAGCCCGATGTCGCGCCCGGCATCCAGCTCGACCGCGCTCACGTGCACGTCCTGATGGACCGTGACCGGCGCATCGCCGCCGGGTCCGGCCGCGAGGAGCAGCCAGCGGTTCTTGCGGTCCTCCCAGGCGAACCGGTGGTCGCCGTAGGCGGGCGCGTGACCTTCCTCGTCCGGGTAGAGCCAGATCTGCAGGAGCCGGAGCGTCGTGGTCCCCCTGTTGTGCTCGGCGTGCAGCACCCCTGTCCCAGCGCTCATGTACTGGAGCTCTCCGCGGGAGAGGGTGCGCGTGTTCCCCATGCTGTCCGAATGGGTCAGTTCTCCCTCGACGACGTAGCTGAGGATCTCGAAGTCCCTGTGCGGATGCGTGTCGAAGCCGCTCCCCGGCGCGACGAGGTCGTCGTTGAGGACGCGTAGTACGCCGAAGTGGACGTTCTCGGGGTTGCGGTACTCGGCGAAGGAGAAGTGGAAGCGGCTCCGCAACCAGCCGCGATCGGCCGCGCCGAGCGTCTCGTTGTCGATCTTCCTGAGCATGCCCCTCTTGTTCCCCGCGCGGACGCGAGGTGTGACCGCTGCCGTCGGCGTCCCTCCCTGCTCACCGACGTTGTCGGATCGGCGTGCGCGAGAGGCGCCGTGCGGCATGGCGATGAGCGCACGGGATACGTCCTACGCCATTCTGCCTATACTTGGTAGGAACAGTTCAATTCCTCGTCCACGGGAGTGCCCGATGTTCTGCCCACAGTGCGGAGAAGACGCCGGCGAAGCCAACTTCTGTCCCGAGTGTGGTGCGGATCTGCGCGACCTCACGGAAGCGCCGGCGTGTGCAGCCTGCGGGAGCGAGCTCCCCGACGGAGCCAGGTTCTGTCCCGAGTGCGGCGAGGCCCGCGGCGCCGACGGCGAGGAAGGTACGCGCCCCCCTGCGGCGAAGCCTCCGGCCTCGGGGGGCCGCCGGACCGGCACACGAGGCCGGAGCGCCGGCGCCGGCCGCGCGCGGCAGCAGCGGCAGCAGCGGCGCCGCGCGCCGCAGCCTGAGCCGGCGTCCCGTGCGGCCGCCGGCCCCGGACGGATCTCGCCGGCGGTGATCTGGGGCGGCTTCGGCCTGCTCGCCGTCGTCGTGGTGCTCGTGATCGTCTTCGCCCTGAACGGCGACGCTGCGACCACGGGCGCGTCCTCGTCGCCGGCGGCGCCGAGCGCGACGCCCGTGAACGCCGACACCAGCGGCGGCTACGCCCAGCTGGTGCAGCGGGCGAACGGGCTCTACGACCAGGGAGCCGCCGCGTTCGAGGCGGAGCAGTGGGAGCAGGGCGGCGCCTACTTCGCAGCCGCCGCCGAGGTGTACGCGGCGGCGTTGGAGCAGAAGGCGACCGATCCCAACGTGGGCACGGACTACGCGACGTCGCTCTTCTACTCCGGCGAGGTCGAGAAGGCCATCAGCCAGATAGAGACGGTGCTCGCCCAGTCGCCTGACTTCCAGACGGGCTGGTTCAACAAGGGCAACTACCTCGCCGAGCGGGGGCGGCATGCCGAGCAGGACGGCGATGCCAAGGCAGCCAAGGCGGCGTACGACGACGCCCGCGCCGCCTACCGGAAGGCCGTCTCGCTCGGCGCGGACACGGCCTCGGGGCAGCAGGCGCAGGCGCGTCTGGATGAGCTGCCTCAGTGACGGTCGTCTGCCCGGCTGGGACTGGTCGGCGACCGGTCTGACCGTCGTACGACTGCCGCGTTCGGGTTCGAGAAGGGTGGGTACGCACGGGGCAGAACTGTAGGCTCAGGCGGCCTGACCCGGGAAGGCCGGAGCGGGCGTCGGAGGGGGTTCCTGGTGGGGGCCGAGGGGCACGAGCTGAAGAGTCTGATCGACCTCGAGCGCGTCCGGCACCTCTGCGAGGGTCTCTCCCAGACGTTGGGAGTCGCCCTCGCCCTCCTCGACCGCTCCGGTGAGGTCCTCATCGCAACCGGGTGGCAGGACATCTGCACCAGGTACCACCGCGGTCATCCCGAGACGCTGCAGGGGTGCCTGGAGAGCGACCTCAGCATCAACCGCCGTCTGCTGGAGGGGATGGACGGGGTCGAACACTACGCCTACAGGTGCAGCAACGGGCTCTGGGACGTGGCGATCCCGCTGGTCGTGGACGGCGAGCACCTGGCCAACGTGTACACCGGGCAGTTCTTCTTCGAAGACGACGAGGTGGACCGGGAGGCGTTCGCCGACCGGGCGCGGCGGCTGGGGTTCGACGAGGATGCCTACCTCGAGGCCCTCGACCGGGTGCCGGTCATATCGCGCGACCGTCTGCGCAAGACGATCACCTTCCTTGCGGACTTCGTCGGCATGATCGGCGAGCTCGGGCTCAGTGCGCTCCGCCAACAGCAGAAGCACGCCGAGCTGCAGGAGAGCGAACGCCGGTATCGGCGCCTCTTCGACAACGCGAGCGACGGCCTGATGGTGTTCCGGGTCGAAGAGGAGGCCGCCAGCCTCACCGACCTCGTCGTCGTCGATCTCAATCCGATCCAGTCACGACGTACGAGGACGCCCCGGGAACAGCTGATAGGTCGCCGTCTGAGCGAGGTCGACGGGAGCGACGAGCGGCTCGGCGCCTACTTCGATGTCGTCACCGGGGCGGTCGCCTCGGGGCGGGCGACACAGTGCGAGATCTACCTGCGAGGGCAGGCGGTGTACGAGCTGCTCTCCGTGTACCCCGTCGGCCGCAGTACCTGGGTACTCTCGGCGACCGACGTCACCGAGCTGCGGGAGGCCGAGCGGGCGCTGCGTCGTCAGGAGGAGAGCATCCGCAACGCCTACGTCGACGTGCTTGATGCGGTCACGGGGGGCAAGCTCATCCTTCTGACTGAGGAGCAGCTCGCCGATGAACTGGGGACCCCGCTGGGGTACGAGACCGTGTTCGGAGCGGCAGCGGAACTGACGACTGCGCGCCGGAGGCTCGTGCGGGCTGCGGAGACGGGCTTCCCGGGCAGGATCCGCCACGAGGACCTGCTCAGCACAGTCGGTGAGGCGCTCGACAACGCCCTCAAACACGCCGGCGGCGGGGCCTACCAGACCTTCGCGCGCCACGACTGTCTGCAGGTGGCGGTGAGCGACGACGGCCCGGGGATCGACTTCCGGACGCTGCCCCGGGCCACCCTCGTCTCCGGCTTCTCGACTGCCGCGAGCCTGGGCATGGGCTTCACGATCATGCTGCAGCTCTGCGAGCGCGTGCTGCTCACGACGCGCCCGGGGCATACCGTGGTCGTCCTGGAGTTCGGGCTCCGGACGGAGGAGCAGCTCGACGGCGCCGGCGGAGTCGTCGGGTCCCGATCGGAAGAAGGGCTCGCGCCCAGGTGACGCGCCCATCCGGCGGGGTGACGAACGCCACGCCGGGCGATGCCAGGCCGGGCGACGGAGCGCAGGTGCCCGGGGGGCACCGGCGCCTGCTATCCTCGAGTGATGCATGTCCGCCGCTCGAGACGCTCAGGCTGGCGCCGGCTCACCCCGCGCGCCGGCGCCCGCGCCCAGCTCGTCGCCGCGGCCGTCGTGTGGCTGGTCGGCACCGCGATCCTCCTGGTCCGCGGCGTCGCGTACATCGTGGCTCCGGACGAGTACGAGCGCTTCGGTCTCGGCATCGTGCTCATCGCGCTCGTGGGGATCGCCATCGGCATCGTCAAGGCGCGGTTCGTCCTCATCCGCTACGCGACCCGGGCTGTCTCCAGGATCCGCTCGCGAGGTCACGCCTGCTTCTTCGGTCTGTTCGCCTGGAGCTCGTGGGTGTTCATCGCGGTCATGATGGGCGGCGGTCTGCTGCTCCGGCACTCGCCGCTCGTCGACTCATGGTGGGGGCGCACCTTCCTCGGCGTCCTCTACGTCGCGGTCGGCACGGCCCTCGCCATCGCCGACGTCGTCTTCTGGCGGGCCGCGCTCGGGGGTCTGCGCGAGACCAACCCGGAGGATCCGCCCGCCGCCTGGGGAGATCCCGGCGCGGACCAGGTCGGAGAGCGCCCTCCGGCGGAACCCGTCCGTCGCGACCGCAAGACCACCGTCTAGGACGCCTCCGGCCGCACGTCCTGCACGGCTCGAGGGCGGCCCCGTGCAGGCCGATGCAGCTCCGGCACGGGCTCGAGGCAGCTCCCCGCGGGCGGAAAACGGCGAGCCGCGACCCGTCAACGTTGCCAGGTTTGAAAACTGGATGAGGTGGCTGTAGCGTGCGTGCAACGGTTTGGGCAGGAGCCGCGGGAAGCGCGGCGCCTGTCCAGGAGGGACGTCTCCGCCCAGACCGAGGTCCGGAGGGTCGACATCGTGCACGCACTAGCCGGTAGGGTTCTTCTCACGGTCGCGGTGATCGCCGTCGTCCTGGCCCTGGCGGCGATCGTCGCCGGTCCGGTCGAGGCCACGAAGGTCATCCGCAACAAGACCTTCAAGAACTTCCGACTGCCGGAGGGTGCCTGCGACCGCGTGTACGAGGACTGCACCTTCACAGGTGGCGGTCCGCGTCGGGCGGTCCTCCAGATCGACCGGGCCGCCCACCACATCACCTTCCGCGACTGCCTCATCAAGTCGGGACCCTGGAACGGCATCTCCATCAACGATCATCTCGGCAACATCCACGACATCACGTTCAAGAAGTGCCGGATCCGGCCTCAGAAGCGCATGGGCTTCGAGTGCACCAGCCGCCCCGTCCATGACACTGCCGGATACCACGGCATCAAGATCATCCGCTGCACCTTCGACCCGCAGGGATCGGAGGCAATCTCGTTCGACGGAGGCCCGGGCTGTGTGGACAACAGGGTCTCAGGGACCCTGATCAGGGGCGCCGGCACGAACAAGGCGTTCCCGTGGGGGCAGGGCTTCGAGCTCAACGGCATCACCCGCTTCCGCTTCGTCAACAACACCATCTACCAGACGCGCTCCTCTCTCCTGAACCTCCAGATGCACAGCGACGTCGACTGCGGCTGGACGTTCACGGGCAACCGGCTCGACGCCTCGAAGCACCGGCAGAAGGTCCCCATGGAGGCGAACGCGCAAGTGGTGTGCGGCAAGGGGATCCACGGCGGCAAGTTCCACGACAACGTCATCATCGCCGACAGGCCCGGCGGTGGCGTCGCCTGGTTCGGCGATTGTCACGACATGGACTGGCGTCGCAACCGCTGGCGCGACAAGAGGCGCGGCATGTGGGACGACCCGTTCCTCGAGATGGGGTCGTCAGGCAATCTCTTCTGACCTGCGCCGGACGCCCGGCGTCACGCAGCCTCTTTCTCCTGGCCGATGGCCGGAGCCTCGCAGGTCGGCATCATCACGGCGCGTGCCAGCGTGTGACCCAACAGCACGAGGTGCAGGTACGCCACGCTCGCATCGTCGTCGACCGGCAGCCGCGCCACGTCCACGGCGTGCACCGCGATGAAGTAGCGGTGCGGTCCGTGCCCGGGCGGGGGGGCCGGTCCGTCGTAGGCGCGGTTGCCATCGGCGCACCTCGTGGTCTTGCGGGATGCCGGCCTCAGCCGCTCTTGCCTTCCTGTTCCCCCCTGCGACGGCCGGAGACGGGCAGGCGTTCGACGCGGGGTGTCGTGTCAGAGAGCCCCGCGGACGGTGTCGAGCGCTTCCCGCAGCTGCGTGCTGAGGGCGCCGGCGTCCGACCGCAGCTGGTCGACCTCGTCCTCGACGTCCTGCCTGGTCAGTCCCTCCCTCTGGGCAGGATCGCTCAACCGGTCCGCGGTCTGCTCCAGTCTGGCCTGCGTGCGCTGCAGACCGCGCACCACGGCGTCCTGGACGGGCCGGAGACCGGATGGCGACCGGAGGTCGGCGAGCCGCGACGCCTCGTCGGCGAGCTCTTCGGCCAGCCGCCGCAGGCCCTGACCTGCCTCGCTCCAGCTCTCGTCCGGCGTCCTGTTGATGCCGCGGACGGCCTCCGGGAGCGCCGCCAGCGTATCGCCGACGTCGGCCAGCACGGCGCCGGCCTGTTCGAGATAGGCGCCGAGTCCGGCGGGGGCGGTGCCCGTCGCGGTCGGCTCGGGCGTGGGCGAGGGCGGCTCGTCGGCCGTCGTGCTTCCGCAGCCCGCCAGCACGACGGCAAGCAGCACCACGGCCAGCATCCACCCTGCCCTTGACGGTCTGCCAGTGTCCGTTCTCACGCTGCCTCCCTGTCCGTCACCGCGATCTCGACCGCGCGCGCAGTCTCTCGATCGAGCGTCTCCTCGCTTTCGTTCCCTGGCGGCGACGTCCCAGACAGGACGCGTTCCGGGACGGCGCCGAAGGTGGGGAGCCGTGGCGGCTGCTCGACGCTCCGGCCGGGGCAGGTATCGTCCGTCCAGGTCCCGACCGCCACGAAGAAGACGTCTCCGTGTCCACGCCCCTGCAGGTTCACTGCGCCGGCCCAGCCCGCTCGGGTCCGGCGCCCGCCGGCTGAAGGTGGCCGCGCCGGGAGCGGCACTGCCGCTCCCGGCGCGGCGGCGCTCACTTGACGACCAGCTTCGCGGCGGCAGGCTTGACCTGCCTGTAGCCGACGCTGTCGGTCGCGTACACGTACCACCGGTAGGTGCCGCGCGCGAGCTTGCAGCGGAAGTTCCGTGAGAGCCAGCTGAGCGGCCGCGCTCCCTTGACGCTCATGCTCTTCACGGTCGCGCCCCGCTTGTTCTTCACCACGATCTTGACCAGGCACGGGGAGTAGTCGGCGATCCGGTAGCGGAGCCTGGCGGTCGCGCCGCGCTTGACACTCGCCTTCAGCGCGGCCGGTTTGGGCCTCGTCGTGTCGATCTTCCAGTGTCCGAGAAGCTTGGGCGCCGAGGCGTTCCCCGTGCGGTCGATGGCGCGCACGTAGGCCCTCACGTCGCCGTTGCGCACCGTCAGCGACTTCCTCGTGACGTAGCTGACGCCGCCGTTGACGGAGATCTGTGCGCGGCCGACGCCGGAGCCGGTATCACTGGCCTTCACCTTGATGACCCTGGGGGTGCGCGTCCAGCCGCCGGCTCCTCGCGTCCGGCCGGCGGCTTCCCGGGTCACGCCGGCGCCTCGGCCGGCGCACTTCACGGTCGCCGCAGCGACGGCCTTGGCCGAGGTGCCGCTCACCGCGGGAGGAGTCGTGTCGACGAAGTCCTGCAGCGCGTACACCGTCGTGCTCGAGTAGGCGGTGGCGTCACCCAGGCCGAGCTGCCCGAACTCGTTGTCCCCCCACGCCCACAGCGTGCCGTCGGTCTTCAGCCCGAAGGAGTTGGAACCGGCGACGATGTCCGACCAGACGTCGCCGCCGCTCGGGCCGGCCACGAAGCGCACGACGTAGTCGCCGCCGCCGAGCTGGCCGCGGTAGTTGCCGCCCCACGCGTAGAGTTGCCCTCCGGTCTTGGTGGCCAGGCTGTAGTTGTCGCCGTAGGAACTGCCGCAGGCGACCTTGCTCCAATCGTTGTCGGTGCCGATGCGGATCGGTGAGAGGTAGTGGTCGATGACGCCCCCCTGGCCGAGCTCGCCCGAGTACTGGTACCCCCAGCCCCAGAGCGAGCCGTCGGCCTTGACGGCCAGCATGTGGCTGGATTCGCGGCCGCTGCCGCAGGCGAACGCCGTGAACGTGTCCGGTCCGGAGCCGGTCGTCACTTGCGTCGGCACCGCGACGTCAGACGTGCTGCCGTGCCCGAGCTGCCCGAACTGCCCGTTCCCCCACGTCCACAGCGTGCCGTCCGTCTTGAGGGCGGCGCTGTAGTCGTCGCCGGCGGCGATCGCTGCCCAGTCGGCATCGCCGCCGACCCGCACCGGGGACGTCACATCCCCGGCGCCGGGGGAGCCGGTGCCGAGCTGGCCGTGGTCGTTCGCGCCCCAGGCCCACAGCGAGCCGTCGGTCTTCAGCGCGAGCGTGTGGTCGTCGAGCGTGTACGGATCGCCGTAGAGCTGCCGGCCGCGGTCGCCGACGCCGTCGCTGCAGGCGACCGCGGCCCAGTCGCCGTCCGTGCCCACCTGCGTCGGCACGGCCCTGTCCGTCTTGTCGCCCAGACCGAGTTGGCCGGTGTCGTTGTCCCCGAACGCCCACAGCGTCCCGTTCTTCTTGATGGCCATCGTGTAGTTGTTGTCCGTGTAGGCGCCGCACGCCACCGATGCCCAGTCGGTGTCGAAGCCCACCCGGGCGGGGGCGGTGCGTCCGCCGCTGCCGCCAAGGGCGCCGTCGATGTCGTAGCCCCAGGTCCACAGCGAGAAGTCGGCCCTGATGCCCGCGGCGTGGGTGAGGCTGGCGTCGACCTGCAGCCACCCGCCGACCGTGCCGGCCTGCTCCGGATCGCAGCGGTACAAGGGGAACCCGAGCCCGATCTGGCCGTAGTGGTTGGAGCCGCAGGCGGCGAACTCGTCGTCGACCGTCGCCGCCACCGTGTGATACGGCCCGCAGGCGACGTCCTTCCAGGTCGTGGCCGTCCCGACGCGCTCGGGTGAGGTGTGCGCTGCGTAGTCGGCCGGCAGGCCGAGCTGGCCGTTGACGTTGTATCCCCATGCCCACAGGGAGCCGTCGGCCTTCAGGGCAAGGCAGTCCAGCGGACCCGGCGAGACCTTCTCCCAGCCGGCGCCGGCCACCTTGGTGGGCCTGAGCCGGGGCTTCGTGTGACCCACGCCGAGCTGGCCGAAGTCGTTGAGGCCCCACGCGTACAGTCCGCCGCCCGAGTCGACGGCGTACGACTGGTTGGAGCCGGCGAACACCGCCACCCAGTCCGACTTGCTCGGCATCACCTGCGTGGGCTCCGTGCGGTCCGCCGTGTCGCCGAGACCGAGCTGACCGCAGTCGTTCAGTCCCCACGCCCAGAGCGTGCCGTCGCTCCTGACGCCGAGACTGTGGCCGGACCCGCCCGCGACCGAGCTCCACAGCGAGGAGCCGATCCTGATCGGCACCGACGAGCCGGCGGAGGGGCCGGAGGTACCGTCGCCGAGTGCACCCCGCGAGTTGTCGCCCCACGCGTAGAGCTCCCGCGCCCCCGCGGAGCCGTTCTTGAGCAGGAGGAGGTGTGAGCCACCGGCCGCGAAGTCCTCCCAGGGGCCGGCCCATGCAGCGTCGCCTGTGTACTGGGTGGGCGACGTCGTGAACGGGATGCCGTAGTCGCCCCAGTGCCAGAGCGTGCCGTCGTCGCGGAGCGCGACCGCGCCGAGGCTGCCGCCTGACGCGATGCTCCGCCAAGTGTCCGTCCCGACCTGGACGGGCAGCTCGCGGGGCAGGGTGTCGCCGAGGCCGAGGCCGCCGAACGCGTTGCCGCCCCAAGCCCAGAGCTTGCCGTCGCTCTTGATCACGTAGGACTCGTAGATGTTGGCGGCTGCCGTCCTGGTCGTCGCCAGCACGGAGGCCGGCAGACAGAGCAGCAGCAGCGCGACGAGCGCGAGCGCCGGCACGGCGACGAGCGCGGTGAGACGACGGTGTGCAGCAGACATGCGAGACCCCCTCCGATCGCGTGTGAGCGACGCCGGACGGGGCCGCCCTGAGCAATCTAGAGGAGCGGTCGCATTCCGGCAATAGGGGAGACGGCCGACCACCGCCGCCGCGCGCGACAGGAACCCCCGGACCGATTCAAAGGTGTGGCCAGTGGTGATAACGCAAGCGTGTGCACGTGCGGGCGGTGGGAGCTCTGGATCGTCACCGCCCGCTCGGTGCGTACGGCGCCCCTCGCTGGCGCCTCCGATGCAACTCTCCTCCCGGGAGGGATCCCATGTCACGAAAGACGCTCGATCTTCTCCTCAGCTGGACCGGCCTCGTGGTCGCCGTCGTGCTGCTCGTCGTCGGCGGGCTTCTGCTCTGGGGAAGCAACTTCGTCGAGACCCAGGTACGCGACCAGTTGTCCGAGCAACGCATCTTCTTCCCGCCGGCGGACAGCCCTGCGGTGCAGGGTCGCGAGTTCGCCGACGTGCGCCAGTACGGCGGCGAGCAGCTGCTCACGGGCCCGCAGGCCGAGACCTACGCCAACGACTTCATCGGCGTCCACCTCGAAGACGTCGCGGACGGCCGGACGTATGCGGAGGTGAGCGGCGCGGCCTTGGACGACCCTGACAACGAGCAACTGCAGGAGCAGGCGCAGACGTTGTTCCGCGGCACCGCGCTGCGAGGTCTCCTGCTCAACGCGTACGCCTTCTGGACGGTCGGCCAGATCGCCTTCGCGGCCGCCGTGGTGAGCCTTGTCGGCGGCGCCGTGCTCGTGGTGCTCTCCGTCTTCGGGTTCCTGCACGCGCGCACTGCCCGCCGGGTGGAGCGGCCGCACGAACTGCAGCGGGTGGAGACTGCCGAGCGTCAAGCGGCCTGAGCGGCGTTCGACCGGGCTGGGCGGCCGCCCCCGAGAGACGGGGCGGCCGCCCAGCCGGCGTGCGGCCGAGCCATCGCTTCCAAAGGGCCGCCCGGCGCCCCTCAGCGCCAGAACGACGCCGTGAACAGGATGAGGACGGTGTAGAGCTCGAGCCGGCCGGTCACCATGAGGAACGTCAGGAGGAGCTTGCCCGCGCCCGGCATGGCCGCGTAGGTGTCGAACGGTCCGACGGCCTCGAGGCCGGCGCCGTTGCTGCCCAGCATGCCGATGCTCGCCGACATCGAGGAGAGGATGTCCATCCCCGTGATGACCGAGATCGCCACCGTCCCGGCCAGGAACACGAGCATGAACAGGCCGAGGAAGCTCGAGACCGACCGCATGGTCTGGGGCGACACCGGCCTGTCGGCGAGGTGCGGCGCCGTGACGGCGCCGGGATGGAGGGTGTGGAGGGTGCTCATCAGCGCCTGCTTCAGGAAGAGCTGGATGCGCACCACCTTGATGCCGCCGGCCGTGGAGCCGGCGCAGCCTCCCATGAACATGAGGATGAACAGGACGAACTGCGCCGCCGGTGCCCAGACCTCGTAGTCGACGATCGCCACTCCCGTGGTCGTGCCGGTGGACACGACCATGAACAGGGCGTCGTGCAGCGCGCGACCGAGCGGTGTCCCGTTCGAGCTCCACAGGATGAAGGCGACGAGCAGGGAGAGGACCACGAGCGTCGCCGTGAAGAACCGCCACTCGGAGTTGCGCAGCAGCTTGCCGGGCTTGCGGGTCAGCACGGCCCAGTGCAGGGAGAAGCTCGTGGCACAGATCCACATGAACAGGATGAGCACCCACTCCACGTAGGGGCTGCCGTGGGCGGCGATCCCCTGGCTCGAGACGGTGAACCCCCCGGTGCCGAGCACGGCGAACATCTCGCAGGCGGCCGTGAAGACGTCCAGGTCGCCGAGCAGGAGGAGGACGAGCAGGACTGCCGAGATCAGGAGGTAGAGGAGCCACAGGACGCCGGCGGAGCTGCTGATCCGCGGGCGCAGGCGCACGACCTCGAGGCCCGGCACCTCCGCGCCGTACAGCCGGGAGGCGCCCACGCCGAGCAGGGGGAACAGGGCCACGTAGAGCACCACGAACCCCATGCCGCCGAGCCACTGCGACATCGAGCGCCAGAAGAGGATGCCGCGAGGCAGGTCCTCCGGCCGGCCGATCACGCTGGCTCCCGTCGTGGTGAACCCGCTGGTGCTCTCGAACCACGCGTTCAGGAAGCCGAGGCTCTCGGAGAGCACGTAGGGGATCGCTCCGAGCAGGCAGATCATCGCCCAGCCCAGGGCGACCACGACGAACCCCTCGCGGCGCGAGATGCTCGAGAGGTCGCAGCGCAGGAGGAACACGCCGGCGGCGCCGAGGGCGACGCCGGCGAACAGGGTCGTGGAGAAGGCGCCCACGACCTCGGTCTCTCCGTAGGCGACGGAGACCGCGAGTGGTGCGGCGAGCGTGAACGACACGACGAGGAGCAGTGCGCTCAGCAGGAAGACGACCCTGCGCGGGGCGGCGAGGCGCCCCGCGGACGGGCGTCGGGCGACGGATGCGAGCGTGGTGGCCATCAGTCCGGCTGCGGTCTCACCCAGGCACGAGCAGCCGCTGCATCCTTGGGATGAGGGCGGGGCGCGCGAACAGGACGACGCGATCGCCGGGCTGCACCACGGTGCTCCCGCTCGGGATGATGACCTCCTCGCCTCTGACGACGGCGCCCACCACCGACCCGTGCGGCATGTGCAGCAGCGAGAGCGGAAGACCGACGATGCCGGCGCCCTCGGCGGCGACGAACTCGATGCCTTCGACGAGGCTCTCCCGGAGCGTCTGGACGGCGACGACGTCGCCGCGCCGCACCAACTGGAGGATCGGGTTGAGCGACGTGAGCAGCGGGCTCAGCACGATGTCCACACCGATCGTCGAGGCGAACGGCATCCGCTCCGGCGTGTCGATCAGTGCCGCGACGCGCCGTGCGCCGAGCCGCTTGGCCTGCAGGGCGGTGAACAGGTTGTCGTTCTCGTTCCCCAGCGCCGCGATCACCATGTCCGCGCGGGTGCCTCCCTCATCGGCCAGGAGGCGGTCGTCCATGGCGTCGCCGTTGAGGACCAGGGTGTCGTCCAGGAGCTGCGAGACCCTGTCGCACACGGCCGGGTCGCGGTCGATGATCTTGGTGTGGACGCCGGCGGCGGAGAGGCGGCGGGCGATGGCGACGCCCTCCCAGCCGCCGCCGGCGATCAGAACGTTGCGGGTCCGCACCCAGCGCTTGCCGAGGCCTGTGAGGGCGCGGCGAACGGTGGGTCGGTCGGCGACGAGGAACAGGACGTCGCCCTCAGCCACGCGCATGTCCCGGCTGGGGGCGTTCACGATCTCTCCGCGGTACACGCCGGCGACGAGGAGCGGCCCGCCGGCGCGTCGCCGCAGTTCGGTGAGCGGACGACCGATCAGCGGCGAGCGGGCATCGACTTCGGCGCCGACGGCGAGGACCTTGCCGTCGGCGAACTCCAGCACGTCCGTCGCCCCGGGGACGCTCGCCAGCGCGGCGACCGACGTGGCGACCTGTTCCTCGGGGCTGATGACGAGGTCGATGTGGAGCTCGCTCTGGTCGATGATGCCCTCGGCGCCCAGGTAGGCCGGGTCGTGGATGCGCGCCACCCGGACGATCTCGTTGTTGACCGTCTCCGCGATGAGACAGGCGACTATGTTGATCTCGTCGCTCCCCGTGGCGGCGACGATGATGTCCGACGAAGGCAGCCCGGCCTCGAGCAGGACTGACGGTGAGCTGCCCTTGCCGATGACGAAGCCCACGTCCAGCGCGTCCTGTGCCTGGCGCAGCGAGGTCTCGTTCTCGCCGACCATGATGACGTCGTTGCGCTCCTCGGAGAGACGACGGGCGATGTTGAGGCTCAGCGTGCCCGTGCCGACCACGATCACCTGCACGGGCTGCCCCCTCCGTGTGCGGCCGGGCACGTCATGGGCCGAGGATGTCCCGTCCGGCCTCGGCCTGCACGTCTTCGGGCCTGCGGCCCGGCAGCAGTGCACGGATCAGGTCCTTCTCCTTGCCGGGCGGCAGCAGGCAGAGCACCTGGTCGCCCGGCAGAAGGACCTCGCTGCCCCTCGCCACGATGGCGGCGTCCCCGCGCAGGATCGTGGCCAGCAGCACGCCCTCCGGCAGGCGGAGATCGGCGATCGCGAGGTGCGCCGCCGGCGACTCCTCGTTGATCTCGATCTCCACCAGTTCCATGTTCTCCCTGCGCAGCGAGAGCAGGGGCACGAACTGATGGTGGGGGAGCTCGTGCTCGATCATCGAGATGATCATGGACGACGCGCTCACGGTCGCGTCCACGTCCAGGAGGTCGAGGGTCTTCCTGTTGGCCGGGTTGTTGACGCGTCCCACGACCTTGGGCACCCCGTAGACGTGCTTGGCGAGCTGGGCGATGACGGCGTTGTCCTCGTCGTCGCCCGTGACCGCTACCACGAGGTCGGCGCGCCTGATGCCGGCCTCCTCGAGCACCCACATCTCCGTGCCGTCGCCGAACAGGAGCGCCTCCTGCATCTCCTCCAGGAGGAGTTCGTAGCGGCTGCGGCGCTGCTCGATCAGGATGAACTCGTGCCCGAGCTGGGACAGGCTGCGGGCGACGTTGAGGCCGACCTTGCCGGCTCCGACGATGACGACGAACACGGCTACTCCCCCCGGCCCGCCGGACAGGCGTAGAGCTGCTGGAGCATGAGCATCCGGGCATCCTCCGTCGGGCAGACGGTGCGTACCCCGAGCTTGGCGAAGGCCGCCGCCCGGAGCGGGTCGTAGACACGGGCGACGGCGCACGGCACCTCGAACGCGCGCATCGCGATCAGCGCGCAGACGAGGTTGGTGTTGTCGCCGTCGGTGACGGCGGCGAAAGCGTCAGTGCCTTCGATGCCCGCCTCGATCAGGACCTCCCAGTCGATGGCGGCGCCCACTATGCGCTGGCCCGTGAACAGCGGGCCGAGCAACCTGAACGAAGAGGGGTCCTCGTCGATGACGACGACGTCGTGGCCCTCGGCGCTGAGCTGCCGGGCCATCCCGGACCCTACCCTGCCGCAGCCTGCGATGATCACATACATGCCTGTCACACCTTCATTCCCGGACAGTCTCGTCGTCCGCGGCGCTCGTGTCGAGCCCAGGCTGGTCGAAGCTCCGCAGGTCGTAGTCGTGCGGCACAAGGTTGAGGAGCACCTCGCCCGGGGCGTTCCGCAAGACGTACTCGACGGTGCTGCCGACGAGCCGCGCGTCGCTGCGCAGCTTGCGTGGCGAGCCGATGACGACGACGTCGCAGTCCCACTCCTCCGCGGTCTCCACGATCGCACGGCCGGCCCGCCGAGCCGGGACCAGGTGTGGCCATGCCTCCACGCCGAACTCGGCGGCGACGGCCATGGCCACGTCAAGGATCTGCGTGCCGCGGGCCCGCTCCCGCTCCATCGAGGCGTCGATCGGAAGGTTCATCGGCACCTCGACGACGTAGACGACGTCGATCGTCGCTCCTTTCTCCGACGCCAGCTGGCAGGCCAGTACCATCATCTCGTCGCTCAGCCTGGTCCCGTTGACCGGCACCAGGATGCGGTCGTAGTCCACGTTGGACATGGCGGCCGGCGGCAGGGCCGTCTCCTTCGGCTGACGCAGGAGCGGGTGTCCTGCCGCGCGCCGGTACACCAGGTAGAAGAGGACCCCCGCGCCCAGCCACACCAGCCCGACGAGCCGGGCGGCGGGATGGGTGGCGATCATGACCACCCAGATCGTAAAGCAGGCGGCCGCTCCGATCACGGCCGGGAGCGGCACGAGCACGCCCCGGTAGCGCACCTGCAGCGGCACGACGAACGGCCGCGCCAGGGCGGGCTCGCGCAACCGCAGGGCGATCACGGAGAGGTGCGTCAGTGTGAAGGCGAGCGCGACACCGAACCCGAGGAGTCCGAACAGGAGCAGCGGGTCCTTGGGCAGCAGGAGCACCCCCGAGACGACCCCGAAGAGGATGATGCCGACGTAGGGTGTCATGCGCGTGATCCCGACGCGTCCCAGGAGCGCGGGGATCTGCCGATGCCGTGCGAGCGAGTACACGATGCGGCCCGAGCCGCCCACCACGGAGCTCGCGACGAGGACGAGTGCCAGGGAGACGACGACCGCCACCCAGACGCGGAGCGGTCGCGCCAGCCACTCCAGGTCGGCCGGGAGGCCGTCGACGAGGCCCATCACGGGGTCGCGCAGGTAGTCGCTGCCGAGCAGCGTGCCGTACAGACGGGTGACCATGACGCCGTCCTGCTCGACGACCGGGCCCGCCGGTCGCTGCGCGGGGATGACGTAGGCGCCGTCGACGCGCCGTACCGGCACGTACACGACGGCGCCCGGGTCGTCGACAAGCATGTAGACACCCGCCCGGTCGCCGGGGACGACGGCGACCGGCTTCGTCAGGCCGGTCGCAGGGTCGACCGGGACGACGTTTGACTCGACGGGGAGCACGGAGAGCGCGACGAGCGCCAGGCCCACGGCGAGGGCGACGACGATCGGCGGCATGAGGGTGAGGGCGCGCGGCACGTCGCGTTCCGGGCGCAGCGCGGTCTCCGCCCGGCTCGAGATGGTGTCGATGCCCAGCAGCGCGCCGAGGGCGAGAGGGAGCACCCATAGCAGGCTGCCCCACGTCGGCGCGACTCCCAACTGGATCTGGCTCCACACGTCGCCGGGGTGCAGCGTGATGAACAGCCCGACGACGAGCAGCAGGACGAGCGTCGAGAACCCGAGTGCGGCGGTGAGGGAGCTCAGCCTGACTGACTCCTGTACGCCGAGCACGTTGAGCAGCACGATGAGCACGAGCACGCCCGCACCGACGGCGAGGTCGTACGGCTCGTCCTGGAGCTGGGGCCACAGCGCTCCGAGGTAGTGCGGCACGGCGAGGCAGGCCATGGCGACGATCACCGCGGAGTCGAGCAGCAGGGCCCACGCCGTGGCGAACCCTGTCAACGGGTCGAAGGCGCGCCTGGCGAAGCTGGTCGCGCCGCTGGCATCCGGGAGCGCCGACGAGGCCTCGGCGTACGACCACGACGTAAGGATGAACACAACGCCCACCAAAAGGATGACGAGAGGGGTCAGCCCAAGGGCTGAGAGCCCTAGGGCTCCCAAAACGAGATAGATGGAAGTGGCGATGTCGCCGTAGGCGGTGCCGAACAGACCTCCTACACCGACGACACGCCCGAGCGCCTCCTGGCGTCTCCTCCGTGCCACTCGATCTCCCTCTGCCGCAGCTCCGCCGCCGCGCTTCTGCGGCCACGCTAGCATCGACATCCCCGCGGCTCAAGGCCGCCACATGCCGGTTCCCGGCCGCGCCATGATATACAGCCGTCATGGGATTCGACGGCGTCATCTTCGACCTCGACGGCACGCTCGTGGACACGCTCGAGGACATCGCCGACGCGATGAACACGGTGCTCGCGCACGAGGGCGCGCCGGGTCACGGCTACGACGAGTACCGTTACCTCATCGGCTACGGCATACGGAACCTGGTGACGGAGGCGCTGCCGGCGGAGCTGCGCAGCGCCGAACGCGTCGAGCGGTGCTACGCGCGCATGCTCGAGGAGTACGGCGCGCACTCGCTGGTCAAGACACGTGCCTACGAGGGCGTGCCCGAGCTGGTGCGCGCGCTCAGGGCGGCCGGCGTGCCTCTCGCCGTCCACTCGAACAAGGCGGACGAGCCCACGCAGACTATCGTGGCCGCGCTGCTCGATCCCGGCGACTTCGTCGTGGTCGCCGGGGCACGTCCGGACGCGCCGCTCAAGCCCGATCCCACCGTGGCGCTGGACATCGCCGCCCGTTTCGGGCTGCCGCCGGCGAGGGTCGCGTACGTGGGCGATTCGCACGTCGACATGCGCACGGCGACCGCCGCCGGGATGGTCGCCGTGGGTGCCGCCTGGGGGTTTCGCACGCCGGAGGAGCTCGTGGCCAGCGGGGCCACAGCGGTGATCGAGGCTCCGGGCGAGCTGCTGGACCTGCGTTCCTGACCGGCGCCGCGGCGCCGCGAGGTCCCCTGCCTCGGCGTCCCGGGGCGCCGTCAGCTGTGCCTGAGGGCGCCGGCCTCCTCGAGCAAAGCCAGGAACGCCGGCATGAGCGCCGGGTGCGCGGCGACGACCGCCGGACCGCGTCCGTGCGACGCCTGCAGGTGCTCCACGGCGGCGCCCGCCTCGCGGGCGATCAGCGTGCCGGCGGCGTAGTCCCAGGGCGAGAGGTCGAGCTCCCAGTACGCGTCGACCTCGCCGGCGGCGACGCGGCAGAGGTCCAGCGCCGCGGTGCCGCCGCGACGGATGTCGCGGATGCGTCCGAGAGCCGCCGCGACCACGGCGCCCTGCCGTTCGCGCTGCGCCGCGTCGTAGCTGAAGCCGGTCGCCACCAGCGCCGTGGAGAGGTCGGCGGAGCGTCTGGCCCTGAGTCGGCGCTCGCCGCAGACGGCGCCGTGGCCGGCGATCGCCCGGTACAAGCGTCCGGAGGCGGAATCGAGGACGGCGCCCACGGTGACGATGCCGTCCACCTCCACCGCGATGGAGGCCGCGTACGCCGGGTAGCCGTACACGTAGTTGGTGGTGCCGTCCAAGGGGTCGACGATCCAGCGCACGCCGCTCTCGCCGGTCAGCAGGCTGCCCTCCTCGGCCAGCAGGGCGTCCCTCGGGCGCTCGGTGCTCAGGCGCCGCATGATGAGCTGTTCGGCCTCCCGGTCCACCTGGCTCACGACGTCGGTCGGCGAGGACTTCGTCTCGAGGGTGAGCGCCCGGCGCCTGCCCTCCGCGTGGATGCGGCCCGCCTCGAGCGCGAGGTCGCTCGCCAGGGCGAGCAGCTCGCGCAGGTCCGGCGGGGCGGCGGCGAACGTCTCGAGGTCGGACATGCGGCTCCCTTCTTCTCTGCGGCGGTGCCTTCCGTGAGCCGCCGGCTCGACGCTAGCAGAACGTGCCTGGCGCGGCCACAACGGGCTCTTTCCGCACCTCAAGGCTGCGTACCGTCACTGGCGGGAACACTCCGGGTGAGACTGCTCTTCGGAGGGACCGTGACGGTCTGGATGCCACAATGTGGTCGGGTCCACGACGCCACGGACGTCCTGTCTGACGTCGAGTTCGTGGTGCCGGACGACGTGCGCGAG
This sequence comes from Actinomycetota bacterium, assembly GCA_012514235.1. GTDB lineage: Bacteria > Actinomycetota > Thermoleophilia > UBA2241 > UBA2241 > CAIXSE01. The sequence continues at coordinate 36,193 of JAAZAR010000021.1, read as the reverse complement.
TTCGTCGCTGCTCACGGCGGCCGGCTGTTCGTGTGGGTCTGGCTTCCGCCGGGGCTGACCCCGGTGCCGTGCATGCTGGAGGCTGCCACCCGCCCGCCGTCCCGGCTCGAGCTTGCATTCCGCCGTGTCAACCTGGACGGTTTCGAACTCTACCTCGAGGGGACCCAGCGGATCTGGCCCAGGACCATGGAGTTCGCGCTTCGGCGCAAGCGGCGCGTGGAGGCGTACTGGAACGGCATGACCTGGATTGTCTGAGCGCCCCCCGCGAGCAGGGCGGCGTTGCCCGGCGGGGAGACGCCGGAAGGCGCCGGAGGCGGGCCTGAGCGCCGGCGCCGCCGGCGCGCCGCCGCCGTCCGTGTCATACTACGGCGTCAGTGGACGACTGGACGACAGTCCTGAGAGGCAGCAGCGCGCCCGCGGCCCTGACGGCGCTGCTCGCGGCGCTGTTCCTGCTCCTCGTGCCGGCGGCGGCGGCGTCGCCACCCACCGCGTCGGCCGTCTTGCCGGAGCCCGTCTACTCGGGCCCCTTGGCGATCGGTGCGCGCGCCGCGCTCAACGCCCCCGCTCCCGGGAGCGGGGGCTGGTACTGGCCGGTCGGCACGGAGGACTTCCAAGGGTGGTCCGGCTGGCTCGATCCTCGCGGCGCCTACGTGCACGTGGCCCAGGACATGCCCTGCGCCGTCGGCCGGGCCGTCGTGGCGATCGGTGACGGCGTCGTGTTCATCTCCCGTGCCGATGCCGGCGGGTACGGCGTCGGCGGCGCCCCCGGCGGCTGCATCATCATCACGCACACCACCGCATCGGGGACCAGGTTCCACGCCTTGTACGGGCACGTGTCCTCGCTGCGGGTGAAGGCTGGCGAGCGCGTCGTCGCCGGCCAGCAGATCGCCAAGGTGAACGGGTGCAGGCACCTGCACTTCAGCACCCACCCCGGGACGAAGTACCGCGACGGCAACCCGTACGCCGGGCACGTGCCGAAGAGCTGGGGCGACCACGGGGGGTTCGTGGACCCGGTCAAGTTCCTCAGGACCAACCCGTCCGCAGCCGCGTACAGGCCGCCGGAGCCGCCCCGGACGACAGTCGCCACCGAGACCGAACCGTTGCGGTATGGAGCCGCGGAGGGCGCCGCCTACTGGAGCGAGGAGGGCGACGCCGGCTCTATGGCCTGGCGCCTCGACCTTGCGACCGGCGTCCGCGAGGCGCTGGCGGCGGACGAGGCGCCGCCGGACTTCGACACGCGTCGCTACAAGGTGGCCCCGCTCGCCAGTCCAGCCGTCGGCTTCTCCGTCGCCGACCTGCTTCCCGTCGTCACGCTGACGGCGAAGCACGACACTCCGGTCTGGGGGGCCAAGGCCGTCCTGGTGGCCGGACTGACCAACGGTGCCGGCCGGCCCATCCCCGGCGGTGTCCTGAAGCTGCAGCGCTCCCTCGGGGACCGCTGGCAGACGCTGTCACTTGCCGCGACCGGTGCGAAGGGGACGACGACGTTCCGCTATCGCCCCTCCGCGGCCGTCACACTGCGGGCGGTGTTCGCGCCTCCCGCCGAACAGCCCGAGGGGCGCGCCTACCTCGCGGCGCGCAGCTCCGGCGGGGTCGTGACCCCACACGTGCAGGTGACGACGCCGCGTCTGCCGAAGCGTGCGGCCGCGGCCGCCCTGATCACCGTCACCGGGCGGCTCGTGCCGCGCGATCCCGCAGGGACGAAGACAGTCCGGCTGCGGTTCCAGCGGCGCGGCGCGGGCGGCGCGTGGCTGGACAAGCTCGAGCGCGCCGCCGTCAACCGCGATCTGGCCGGCGGGGCGACGCGGTACGTCGCCCACGCACGCCTTGCCGCGGGGTCCTGGCGCGTGCGCGCCGTCCGCCCCGCGGACGACGCCTTCGCCCGCACGGCGACGGCATGGCGCACGTTCGTGGTGTACTGAAGCCACCGGGCAACCGCCCCCGAACGAGCTGCACCATCCGGGTACCGCGCCGTGGCCGAACTTGACCGGGCGTCCGCATCGTGGTTACCTGAACCGGCTTGGGGAGGCTGGCAGGCCTGTCGCCTGGCGAGTTCCGCGACGCGGCCCCGTCGAGCACGCAGGACTCACGGCGCTTCGGCGCCGAACCGCGGTCACATCGGGGGGTATGACCGCGCCGGACGACGGCCGGCGGCGACTGTGCGCCGCCGGCCGTCGTCACGTTCGTTCGGGCCCGGTCTTCTCAGCGGCCCATCTGCGGGCCCGCCTCGGGTCTCTCCCGCGCCGCTCGGCTCGCGGGCGACCGTTGTCGCACCGCGCAGACGGATGCTACAGTGGGTGTGCTGAGCCGGTGCGAAGCAGCCCGGACGAAGGCCGCGTGAGAGTCCGCCCTCCGGGTCGGACGCCGAAGGGGCAAGGCGCGCGGGTGGCGCCGAAACTCTCAGGCCAATGGAGCGCGGTCGGACGGGCCCCCGGATGACGTGTGCCGCCGTCGAGGTGGCGGAGTCAGACAGGGTGGGCATCCCACCCTGTCTTTTTTCGTATCCGGCCCGGGACGGCGGCTTCCCGAGCGCGCAGCGTTTTCTCGCCCGCGCGACCCGGGCAGGGTCGAGATTCGACAGGTGTGGCACGGACAGGAGGGACGATGGCCGACGAGAGCTATCCGCAGGATCTGCGGTACTACAAGGAACACGACTGGGTACGCGTTGACGGCGAGGACGCCGTCTTCGGCATCACCTGGTTCGCGCAGGATGCCCTGGGTGAGATCGTCTACGCCGAGCTGCCTGAGGTGGGCGCCGAGATCAAGGCCGGTGAGCCCTACGGCGAGCTCGAGTCGGTCAAGGCCGTCACCGACGTGTACGCGCCGCTCACCGGCGAGGTGGTCGAGGTCAACGAGGCGCTGCAGGACGAGCCGCAGCGCGTCAACGAGGACTGCTACGGCGAGGGCTGGCTCATCCGCGTCCGCATGACCGCTCCCGGCGAGCTCGGCGACCTCATGGAGGCCGACGCCTACAAGCGGTTCCTCGACGAAGCCTGAGCGCAGGCGAACCCGATCGATTTGTGACCTCGACGAGCTACATCCCACACAGTCCCCAGGACCTGAGCGAGATGCTGGCGGCCGTGCGGGCCGCCAGCATCGGGGACCTCTTCGCCGAGATCCCCGAGGAGGTCCGCCGGCGGGAGCCGCTGGCGCTGCCCGCCGGCCTCAGCGAGGCGGAGGTCGTCGCGGAGCTGCGCCGCCTCGCCGGCAAGGACGTGCCGGCGACGCAGCTGGTGAGCTTCCTCGGCGCCGGCGTCTACGACCACTACGTGCCGGCGGCGGTCGACGCGGTCGTCAGTCGCGGTGAGTTCCTCACCGCCTATACGCCCTACCAGCCGGAACGGAGCCAGGGCGTGCTGCAGACCATCTTCGAGTTCCAGACCGCCGTCTGCGAGCTCACCGGTATGGACGTCAGCAACGCGTCCATGTACGACGGCAGCACGGCGCTCGCCGAGGCCTCCATCCTGGCCGGCGTGCAGACGCGTCGCGGGCAGGTCGTGCTCTCCGCCGGCGTCCACCCGGAGTACCGGCAGGTGCTCGCCACCGAGTCGGCCGGGTACGGACCGCGTCCGCGCACCGTGGGAGTGCGGACCGGCGCGGCGACCGACCTTGACGCTCTCGCCGCCGCGGTCGGCGACGACACGGCTGCCGTCGTCGTCCAGCAGCCCAATTTCTTCGGCGCGCTGGAGGACCTGCCGGCCGTGGCCGAGCTGGCGCACGCGGCTGGCGCCCTGTTCATCGTCGTCGCCGACCCGGTCTCGCTCGGCGTGCTCGAGGCTCCCGGACGTCTGGGGGCCGACATCGTCGTTGGCGAGGGACAGGCGCTGGGCAACGCGATGAACTTCGGCGGCCCCGGCGTCGGCTACATGGCGGTCACGACGAAGCTGATGCGCCGCATCCCCGGCCGCCTCGTCGGCGAGACCGTCGACCTCGAGGGTCGGCGCGGCTACGTGCTCACGCTGCAGACGCGCGAGCAGCACATCCGCCGCGAGAAGGCGACCAGCAACATCTGCTCCAATCACGCGCTCAACGCGCTCGCCACCCTGGTCTACCTGAGCTGGTTGGGCAAGGACGGCCTGCCGCAGCTGGGCCTGCACTGTGCCCGCAAGGCCGCCTACCTGCGGGAGCGCCTGCTGGCGCTCCCGGGCGTGGCGGCCTTCACCGCCGGCACCGTCGTCCGTGAGTTCGCGGTGCGGCTGCCGCGTCCGGCGGCCGATGTCGTCGAGGCGCTCGTGCCGCAGGGCTACCTGGCCGGCGTGGCCGTGAGCCGCTTCGCCGGCCTGTTCGCCGGCCTCGTGCCGGGCGGCGAGGACGCCGGGGACGCCGCCCTCGACGACGTGCTCCTGCTCGCCGTGACGGAGAAGCGCACACGGGCAGAGATCGACGCCTTCGTGGCTGCTCTCGGCGACCTCCTCGCGAGCGGGGAGGTGGGCGATGAGTGATTCCACCGGCCTCCGTCCAGACCTCGTGAGCCGAGACGACGCGGCGGTGTGCCGTCCGCCGGCCGCCGACCGCGCGACCATCTACGAGCGGTCGCGCCCAGGGCGCGGTTCCTGGTCGCTGCCCGAGCTCGGCGTGCCCGAGGTGCCCGTCGCCGAGCTCATCCCCGAGTCCCTGCGCCGCACGCGGCCGGCGCGCCTTCCCGAGATCAGCGAGGTGGACCTGCTGCGCCACTTCACCGGACTGAGCGCGCTCAACTACGGCGTGGACAGCGGCAGCTACCCGCTCGGCAGTTGCACGATGAAGTACAACCCGCGCGTCAACGAAGGCGCCGCCCGGCTGGAGGGGTTCGCCGGCCTGCATCCCTACCAGCCGGAGTCGCTGGTGCAGGGGGCGCTCGAACTGATGCACGAGCTCGAGCGCTGGCTCGCCGAGATCAGCGGCCTCCACGCCACCACGCTCCAGCCTGCGGCCGGCGCGCACGGCGAGCTCACCGGGCTGCTCATCATCCGCGCGGCGCATCAGGCCGAGGGCCGCGCCCCGAAGCGCATCATCATCCCCGACACGGCCCACGGCACGAACCCGGCCAGTGTCGTCATGGGCGGCTTCGTCCCCGCCCCCGTGCGCAGCGACGCGCGCGGCGGCGTGGACCTCGATCACCTGCGCGAGGTCGTCGCCGGCGGCGACATCGCCGGACTCATGCTCACCAACCCGAACACCCTGGGGCTGTTCGACGAGCACATCACCGAGATCGCCCGTCTGGTGCACGAGGCGGGCGGCCTGCTGTACTACGACGGCGCCAACGCCAACGCCGTGCTCGGAATCAGCCGGCCCGGCGACATGGGGTTCGACATCGTCCACTTCAACACGCACAAGACCTTCAGCACGCCGCACGGCGGCGGCGGTCCCGGCGCGGGACCGATCGTGGTCCGCGACGCGCTGGTGCCGTTCCTGCCGGTGCCGGTGCTGGAGCAGGGCGAGGACGGTCGCTTCTTCTTCCAGTACGACCGTCCGCACACCATCGGCAAGGTCCGCTCGTTCTACGGCAACTTCGGCGTGCTGGTCCGGGCGTGGACGTACATCCGCAGCCTCGGGGCCGAAGGCCTGCGCCAGGTCAGCGAGACGGCGGTGCTCAACGCCAACTACGTGATGGAGGGCGTGCGCGACCTGCTGGACCTCCCGTACGGCGACCGGAGGTGCATGCATGAGTTCGTCGGATCGGCGACGCCGCTCAAGAAGGACGGCATACGCGCGCTGGACGTGGCGAAGCGGCTGCTCGACTACGGCGTGCATCCGCCGACCACCTACTTCCCGCTCATCGTCGACGAGGCTCTCATGGTCGAGCCCACGGAGACGGAGAGCAAGGACGCGCTCGACCGTCTAGTCGACGCGTTCCACCGGGTGGCGCAGGAGGCGCGCGACGCTCCGGACCTCGTGCGCTCGGCGCCGGTGACGCTGCCGGTGCGGCGGCTCGACGAGGCGCGAGCCGCCCGTCATCCTGTCCTGAGAGAGCAGTTCCCGGAGGACGGGGAGGGCGGCGCCTGAGGCTGCGCCCTGCGCCGCCCTCCCCGTCAGCCGGACCCACGTCCTGACCCGACCGACCCAGACACGCACATGAGCATCATCAAGATCCTTCCCGACCTCCGCGACGGAGGCGGTGCGCAGATGGCCCTCGACGAGGGTCTGCTCCAGACCGCGGACGACGTGCTGGCTCGCCGCTACACCTGGGCTCCTCCTGCGCTCAGCATCGGCAAGTTCCAGGAGCTGCAGCTGGTGCCGGGCCTGCCGTTCGAGGTAGTGCGCAGGCCGACGGGCGGCCGTGCGGTGCTGCACGGCGAGGCGTTCGAGTGGTCTTTCGCCGTGGTGTTCCCGCCGGGCGTGCCGACTCCCGGGCCGCGGGGCGCCGTCGACGTCGGCACGCCGTACGGTCTCGTCGCGGCCGCTTTCGCGGCCGCCCTCAAGGAACTCGGGGTGACGCTGGACGGGAGCGGCGAGGTGGCCTACCGGCGCAGCGCCCTCTGCTTCTCCGGGGCGCTGCGGTACGACATCTGCTCGCGCGGGCAGAAGGTGGTCGCCATAGCCCAGGCGCGAAAGGGCGGGCGGACGCTGGTGCACGGATCGTTTCTCATGGAGCGGCCGCCGGCGGAGCTCACGGAGGCCGTCGAGACCCTGGTCGGCGAGCTCTGGGAGAGCGATGGGCTCGCCGCGTCGGGCGTGACGCCGGCTCCGGAGACCATCTGGAACACGACGCTGCGGAAGCTCGAGGCCACGCTCCGGAGGGTCGTGGCAGGCTGACGGGGAGCTGACGGCGGCCGCGGCGGCCGCCGGTCGAGGAGGTAGTGACCAATGACCAGCATCCTGGTGCTCGGTGGGGGTCCCGCCGGCTACGTGGCCGCCGGCCGCGCCGCCCAGCTCGGCGCCGAGGTGACGCTGGTGGAGGCGCGCGAGGTCGGCGGCACCTGCCTCAACCGGGGTTGTATCCCTACCAAGGCGATGGTGGCGGGGGCCGCGCGCCTGCACGAGGCTCGCCGCGCCGCCGAGTACGGCGTGCTGGTCCCGGAGGTCGGCCTCGACTTCGCCGCCTTCATGGCGCGCAAGGAGGCCGCCACGGCGCAGCTGCGCGCCGGCGTCGAGCACCTTCTGCGTGCGCGCAAGGTGCAGGTGGTGGCCGGCCGCGGCACGCTCGCCGGCCCCGGCCGTGTGTCCCTCGCCCCGGGCGCCGTCCTGGCCGACGGCACCGCGCTCGCGGACGGCGGCGAGCTCGAGGGCGACGCCGTCATCCTCGCGAGCGGGTCCGAGCCGGTGCGCATGGACCTCTTCGACTGGAGAGACCAGAGGGTCATGACCAGCGACGAGCTGCTCGAGATCGACCACGTGCCGGCCGGCCTGGCGATCGTGGGCGGCGGCGTCATCGGCTGCGAGTTCGCCAGCGTGTTCAACCGCCTCGGCAGCGAGGTGACGGTGATCGAGATGCTGCCGCAGCTCCTCCCGGGCGAGGACCAGCGGGTGGGGCGGAGCCTCCAGCAGGCGTTCAGGAAGGCGGGCATCGCGGTGCACGTGAAGACGGCGGTCGAGAGCGTCGAGACGACACCCGACCGCGTCACGCTGCATCTGGCCGGCGGCGCAGCTGTCACCGCCGAGGCCGTGCTCGTCGCCGTCGGACGCCGCCCGGTCAGCGCCGGCCTGGGCTACGAGGAGGCCGGCGTCCGCACCGCGCCGGGCGGCTTCGTCGTCGTCGTCGAGACCTGCCGCACGTCGCTGCCCGGGGTGTTCGCGGCGGGCGACGTCGCCGGCCCGCCGCTCCTCGCCCACTGGGCCTACCACCAGGGCGCGGTCGCGGCCGAGAACGCGGCGACCGGCTCGCGTCTCGAGGTCGACCGCTCGGTCGTGCCGAACTGCGTGTTCAGCTCTCCGGAGGTGGCGAGCTGCGGCCTGACCGAGGACCGGGCCAAGGCGGAAGGGGTCGAGCACGAGGTCGCGCACGTGCGCTTCAACGGCAACTCGAAGGCGGTCTGCGACGGAGACGCCGACGGCTTCGTGCGCATCGTCTGCGAGCCGGACGGCGGCAGGGTGCTCGGCGCCAGCCTCTTCGGGCCGCACGTGACCGAGCTCGTGCACGAACTCGCGCTCGCGATCCGCAACCGGCTCACGCTCGAGGACGTGGCGGCCACCATCCACGCCCACCCGACGCTCTCCGAGGCGATCGGCGAGGCCGTGCTGAGCGGGCTGGGGCGCGGCGTCCACAGCATCTGAGTGGACGCCGGCCGTGATATTCCGGGCCGCAAGCCGGCGTGGCTCAAGCAGCGGGCGCCGGCACCGCGGCAGTACCGTGCCACCGGCGCCCTGCTCGACGAGCTCGACCTGCACACGGTATGCCGCGAGGCTCGCTGCCCGAACAAGGGGGAGTGCTACTCGTTCGGGACTGCGACCTTCCTGATCCTCGGCGACGTCTGCACGCGGGCCTGCAGGTTCTGTGCAGTCGAGGGCGAGGGCAAGGGTGCTGTCGTGACGCGCGACGTCCTTGGGCCGGATCCGGACGAGCCGCGCCGTGTGGCGGAGGCGGCCCGGCGGCTCGGTCTGCGTCACGTGGTGGTGACCAGCGTGACGCGAGACGACCTGCCGGACGGGGGCGCCGCCCAGTTCGCGGCGTGCATCCTCGCGGTCCGGGAGGCCATGCCCGCGGCGACGGTGGAGGTGCTCATCCCGGACCTGGGCGGCAACGAGGCGGCGCTGGGCGCCGTGCTCACCGCCCGCCCGGACGTGCTGAACCACAATCTGGAGACGGTGCCGCGCCTGTATCCCGAGGTCCGGCCCCAGGCGCGGTACGACAGGTCGCTGGACGTGCTCGCGCGTGCCGCCGCGTGGGCGCGCTCGCCGCAGGCGGTCGCCGCATCCCGGCCGCTCATCAAGACGGGTCTCATGGTCGGTCTCGGAGAGACGGCCGCCGAGGTCGGCGCGGTCCTCGCCGAGGCGGCGTCCGCCGGCGTCGACGTCGTCACGATCGGTCAGTACCTGCGACCGGGCGCCGGATGTCTCCCGGTCGTCCGCTACGTGACGCCCGCCGAGTTCGACGGCTACCGGCGCACGGGCGAGGAGCTTGGGCTCGTCGTCATGGCGGCTCCGTTCGTGCGCTCGTCGTACCTGGCCGGTCAGGTGCTGGAGGGGCGACGGTGAGCGCCAGCGGCTCACGCGGGCCCGAGTCGCCGCCCGTCTCGCGCCCCGGAGAGCAGGGTCCGCTGCTTCCGTTGGCGACGCCGCAGGTCGTCGTGTTCGATCTCGACTACACGCTGCTGCGGCCGAGCGATCTGTTCGAGGCGCCCGGGTACGTCCGCACGGGGGAGCGGTTCGGGCTCGCTCTGGACGCGGCGTGCTGGCCGCAGGCGGAGCGCGCCGCCTTCGAGGCGGTCGCGGCGCGCCGCGAGGAGACCGGACTCGTCCACGACGACCACCTGCTCGAGGTCATCGCGCGCGCGATCATCGACGGGCTCGGCGGCGGGCCCAGAGGCGCCGTGGAGTTGACCGCGAGGGCGGTCATCAGCGCCTGGAGCTCCGCCGAGAACTTCGGTCTCTACGACGACGTACTGCCCTGTCTTGAGGCGATCAACGCTGCGGGCTTGCGCATGGCCCTGCTCTCCAACGCGCTCGGTCACGGCGTGGAGGAGATCGTCGCCCACTTCGCGCTGGACGACTACATGGCGGCGGCCGTCTCGAGTCTCGAGACCGGCGCCGTCAAGCCGGCGCCGCGCATGTTCTCCACGTTGTTCGGGCTGCTTGGCGTGGCGCCGGAGGAGGCGGTCATGGTCGGAGACAGCCTGGAGGAGGACGTGGACGGCGCCGTCGCGTGCGGCTGCCCGGCCATCCTCCTGGACCGGTCCGGCCGTCGCCGCGACGTCGTCGTCCCCCGTATCGAGACGCTTGCCGAGCTGCCTGCGGCGCTCGGCCTCCACGTCTGACTCACGCCGGTGGCCAGAGACCGGCGCCGTCAGGTCTGATCCCGACGCGGCAGGCGCCTCGGGGTCAGGGAGACGGCGCCTCGTCCTGCGATGTGGTCCCGCAGAGTACGGCGCCGTCCGCGCCGGCCAGCCACACCCGGCCCCCTTCGACGGCGAGTGTGCGCAGCGCCACGTCCGTGCCGGCGTCGCAGGCGACCCAGGTGCCCCCGGCGTCGGCAGTCTGGAGTACCAGCCCCTGCTCGCCGCACGCCCAGCCGGCGCCGTCCTGCGTCATGCCGACGGCCAGGAGTCCGGCCGCTGTGGTGGCCTGCCGCACCCAGGTCAGGCCACCGTCCGCCGTGGCGAGGATCGCGCCCTGCGGCCTGTCGCCGTCGACGCCCCAATCCTCCACGGCCGCCCAGCCGCGCGACGAGTCGATGAAGCAGAGGTCGTGCACCCGGCCCCAGACTCCCAGATCCGCCTGCTGCCAGGTGGCGCCCCCGTCTGTCGTGCGCAAAACCTCAGCGCGGGTCTCGCCGTAGCTCGCGCCGCCGCCGGCCCAGCCGTGCTGCGCGTCGGAGAACGTGAGCGACAGCAGGTCGACGTCGGTCATGTCGTTCGCGCGCCAGGAGGCGCCGCCGTCGTCGCTCACCAGGAGTGTGCCCGCCCTGCCGACCGCTACGACTCTGTCGGCCGAGGGTGCCGCGACGGCCTCGAGATCCTCCGCGGTTGGTGGCGTGAGGACCGACCAGGTCGCGCCGGCGTCGACGGTGGTCGCTATGGTGCCGCCCTCGCCGACCACCCAGCCGCGGGAGCCGTGGCGGGCGATGCCGCGCAAGCCGGCGTCGCCGACCTTCTGTCGCACGAACGCGTCGGGGGCGGCTCGGAGGAGGGCGCCGCCGGCGCCGGCCGCCCAGATCTCTCCTCCGGCGCCGAGCATGTCGTTCCACCCGTTCCGCGGCCCCTTGTACAAGGACCGCCAGGTCTTCCCCGCGTTCGTACTGCGGCAGATGGCGCCCCCGGCGCCGGCCGCCAGCACGGTGCGGCGGCTCACCGCGGCGAACGCGCCGCAGGGCCCCGGGACGGGCAGGCGGCGCGCCGTCCAGCGCCTCAGCCGGCCGCTGCTCCGGAGGACGGTCCGCTGCCCGACTGCCCAGGCGCGGCCGGACGCGACGAGGCGCACGGCGCGGAGCGCGTCCTTCGTCCGCGTGCGCGCCTTGCGCCAGGTCCACCCTCGGTCTGTGCTCGTGACCAGCGTGCCTTCTCCCCCGGCTGCCACCGCGCGTCCGTTCTTGAGCAGCGCTACGGAGAACAGCGGCGCGCTGGAGAGCGACCGCCGCCGCTTCCACCGGTCGCCGCCGTTGCGCGTGTAGAGCAGGACGCCCTTGCCGCCGGCGATGAGCCCGTGCCGGGAGCCGGCGAAGGAGACCCCGAACAGCGGGACGTTCGAGCTCGTGAAGCTCGGCGACCAGGTGCGTCCGCCGTTACGTGTGTACAGGATCGTGCCGCGGTCTCCCACCGCCCACACGATGCGGGTCGAGACGGCGCAGACCGAGAAGAGGTCGCGAGTGGTGCCGCTGACGCACGGTCTCCAGGTGCGGCCGCCGTCGGTCGTTCGCAGGATGGTGCCCCCGGCGCCGACCGTCCACGCGCGCGTGCTGCCGGCCGTGGCGATGTCGAACAGGTCGGCGACGACGGGCGACGGCTGCGCCGACCACGAGAGGCCGGCGTTCGACGTCGTCAGGATCGTGCCGTGCGTGCCGACGGCCCAGCCTCGCTTGCGGCCGGCGAACGCCATGCCGGTGAACTGGTTCCCCTGCGGCAGCGGGTTGACCCAACTCCAGGCGACGGCTGACGGGTCAGCCGTCGCCTGGAGGGCGGAGGTGCCGGCGGGCGGCGACGCCGCGGAGCGGCCCGCGACGCCGCGGGCGCCCGGTGCCTCTAGGTCGGCGTCCTCTGCGAACCGCCAGGTCGCGCCGCCGTCCTCCGAGACGAGCAGCATGCGGCTGCGGTACTTGCCGGGACGCAGCCGCGTGCGGCCCAGCACGGACAGGGCGGCGCCGGCGGCGCGCTCCTGCTTCAGCTCCGGCCCTCCCTGGTAGCTGCACGAGAGGAACAGCCGATCCCTTGCGTCGAGCGCCAGCTTGTGGAAGAAGACGCTGTAGCCTGGGGCGGCGCCCGCCACGACCACCGTCGGCTCGCTCCAGGTGCCTCCCGCCGGGCAGGACTGGTGGACGAGCGCGCCGTACCCGCGGCCGTCGTGATACGGATCCACGCCACGGCGCCACTGGCGCGTGACCAGGTGCAGGGTGTCGCGGCTGTCGCACACGAAGGCCGGGTAGGTCTGGCGCCCCTCCTGCACGGCTGGGTCGGTCTTCGAGGCCCAGCCCGTGCTCAGCACCGGGACGGGCTTCGTCCAGCCGAGGTCGGCGGAGAGCGGTGCGAGCGAGTGCATGTACAGCGCCGGCGCCCCGTGGCCGCCGGCGATCACGTGAAGACGACCGGAGCTGTCGAGGCAGATGCCCGGCTTGTTGTGCGGGTCGCTGCGGCGCACCGTCGTGACGAGCCGGCGGCGTCCCTTCACGGTGCCGGTCGCGTGGTCGTAGGTCGCGACGTACTGCGGAGTCCCCCCCTTGCCGGGTGGGGCCGTCTCCGACCACACGAACCAGGTCTTGTCGCCGCGCGTGACGGCGAACGTGGCGCCGCCGGAGTCGCGGCTCAGACCCAGACACCTGTCCGTGACCTTCACGAGCGGAGGGAGCACGAGCCGGCCGTCCTCCAGCCGCGGTCGCGTGACCCAGAGCGTGTTGGTCTGGCTTCCGGGGAGGTCGGGAGGGCTGGAGGTCCGCCAGAAGGCGAGGAACGGCGGCCCGTCGAGCTCGTTGTGCCCGACCCATCGCTCCGTGGTGAAGGTGCCCTTGGGCAGCTTGAAGACGACCCAGGTGCGGCAATGGTCCCAGGAGACGAGGAGCGCGTTGCGGGTCGTCCCATCTTTCAGCCGGACGCTGATCGGATTGTAGGCGCGGCCCTGCCGGTCGAAGACGAGGCTGTCGCTGCGAAGTCCCCCGGCGCCGACGGTCTTGACGAACGAGGGGTAGGCCGCACGCAGCGCGGTCAGGAAGTCGAGCCGCACCCAGACGCCGTCCTGCCGCGCGTGGACGTAGGACGTCTCGGCGCCCGACGCGGTGCGGCTGCGGAGGTACGCGCGGCCCTGCTCGTCGAAGGCGGGCACGTTGCGCGTGTACGAGGGGGCGTAGCCGTACTGCTCGTAGAGCCCCATCCCCAGGGCGAGCACGAACGGGCTGAAAGCGGCTTCGGCCTCCGAGGCATGAGCGGCCGGCGGGGCTGCGAGCAGAAGGGTGGCCGCCGCGAAGAGGACGGCCGCCACGTGGACGGCTGCCACGCGCCGCGGCGGCCGCTTCCACTTCGAGCCGATGACGGCCAGACCCTCCACACGCTCAGGATACACGGAAGGGCGGGCAGCCGTCGCCCCGGCCCGCCCCGAGCGACGGTCCCGCCGCAGGTCTCAGGTCAGCGTCGCCTCCACGCTCAGGTCGACGTTGCCCTTGAGCGCTCCGCTGATCGGGCAGCCGTCCTTCGCGGCCTCCGCCGCCTGCCTGAACGCATCCGCATCGATGCCCGGCACCGACCCTTTGACCCTGATCGCCGACGAGCCGACCTTCCAGCCGCCCTCGACTTCCACGAAGGTCACCGTCGCGCTGGTCTCGAGCTTGTCCGGTGGCGTGCCACGGTCGCCGAGGATGCCGGAGAGGGCCATGTTGAAGCAGCTCGCGTGCGCGGCGGCCATGAGCTCTTCAGGGCTGGTCTTGCCGTTGGAGCGTTCGGTGCGCGACGCCCAGGTCACGGGCAGCGGACCGGCTGCCCCGCTCGTCGTCAGGGTGACCTCACCTGACCCCCGGGCGAGCGTGCCCTGCCAGACGGCGTCGGCGCGGCGTGATGCGTCGGACATGACGGACCTCCTTGGGCGGGTTGGCTGGTGGCGGACGTCCGCTTGGGGTGCGAACGTCCGCCGACGTCCATGAGATGCCCATCGCGGACGCCGGCGAACCGTGGATGCTGCGCCGTCGGCCCAGGCAGGGGGCGGCGCGGTGCCGTCGGCTCTTCCTCTCGAACGGTAGGACCGGACAGCGGCCGGGAACGCTTGGAAAATGGCCAGCAACGTCGATATCGTGCGTACCGGGTACGACAGCTTCTGTCGCGGCGACATCCAGACGACCCTCGCGATGTTCTCGGAGGACATCGAGTGGCATGAGCCCGAGTGGACCTACGGACCGGCGTCGGGCACCTTCAGAGGGCGCCAGGAGGTGTTGCGCCGGATCTTCGCCCCCATCCCCGACCTCAACGACGCCTTCGCGCTCGAGCCGCGTGAGTTCTACGGCGACGGCGACACGGTGATCGTCACCGGCGTGTTCCACTTGACGCCGCGCGGCACCGGGACCGAGGTGCAGGTGCCGTTCGCGCATGTCTGGACCGTGCACGGCGGGCGCATCGACAGCCTGCGCGCCTACAACGACGTGCGCGAGCTCGTCTCCCTGCACGCCGCCGGTGACCCGCCGACGTGAGCCGCGCTCCGGGGGCCGGCGGCGCCCTCTGGAGCATGTCCGGCGCGGGACGCGGACGACCAATCTCCCCCGAGGACGACTACGGTAAGCTTGTCGTATGACCGAGAAGATCAGGCTGACACAGTACGCGGCGAAGAGCGGTTGAGCGGCCAAGCTGGGTCCGTGCGACCTGCAGGCCATCCTCGACCATCTGCCCAGGGCCGGCGGCGAGTTCACGCGCCTTCTCGAGACGCGTGACGACGCCGCCGTGGTGCCGCTGGGCGACGACCTCTGCCTGGTGCAGACGGTCGACTTCTTCACGCCCATCGTCGATTCGCCACGCTGGTTCGGCCGCCTGGCGGCGGCCAACGCCCTGAGCGATGTGTACGCGATGGGCGCCCGGCCGCTCACGGCCATGAACCTGGTCGCCTGGCCGTCCAATCTCGACTTCGCGATCCTCGGCGACGTGTTGCGCGGGGGGATGGAGAAGGTGCTGGAGTCGGGCGCGGAGCTGGCCGGCGGACACTCCGTCGACGACAAGGAGCCCAAGTACGGCCTGGCCGTCACCGGCGTCGCCAGGCCGGAGGAGATCGTCTACAACAAGGGGGCCGAGGTCGGCGACCGGCTCGTGCTCACCAAGCGCCTCGGCATCGGAGTCCTGGCCAGCGGGCTCAAGGCGGGCATCATCGCCGAGGACGAGATGCTGCCCGCCATCGAGGAGGCGGCCGCTCTCAACGCCGGCGCCGCGCTGGCCATGACGCGCGTCGGCGTGCACGCCTGCACCGACGTGAGCGGGTTCGGACTCGCCGGCCACCTTGGCGAGATGCTGGACGCGAGCGGCGTCGCTGCGGTGGTCCACCTGCAGGCGCTGCCGCTGTACGACGGCGTCCTCGACCTCATCTCCCGGCAGGTGTACGCCGGCGGCCTGCGGAGCAACCGGGACTTCCTGCTGTCGCGGCTGCATGAGGAGGGCCCGGCCGGGGCGGCGGAGCCCATCCCGGCTGGAGAAGCGGCGGGCGCCGCGGGCGAGTCGGCCGGCCGGTTCGCCGGCCCAGCAGAAGCGCAGGAGCCCCGCGTGCTCGCCGCGTTCGATCCGCAGACCTCCGGCGGCCTGTTGCTGGCCGTCGCGCCCGAGAAGCACACGCTGCTGATCGACGCCCTCGAGCACGCCGGCGCCGGGGCCTGGACCGTCGGTGAGGTCATCGCCGGGCCGGCCGGCGCGATCGTGCTCGAGGGCTGACGATGCCCGACGAGCATCACAGGATCGGCCGGTTCGGTGAGGACCACAGGGCCGATCCGGACTCGCTGGCTCCGGAGGACGAGGAGAGCGCGGTCGGTCCCGAGGGACCGACGGTGGACGTGGTCCTCCGCGCCCTGTCCGTGGTCCCTTTCCTCCTCGTCGCCGCCCTCGGCCTCATCGGCGCGGTGAGCTGGATCCTGATCATCCTCCTCGGGATAGGGAGTTCGGAGCCGATCTGGCGCTCAGTCCGGGGACTCTCGCTGTCCGACATCCTCTGGCAACTGCTTCTCGCCGTCCTCACGGGCATGGTCCCGGTGCTGCTCACGCTGGCCGCCTCCTGGGCTGCGGCCCACGGATTCCGCGAGAGCTCCGGACGCCCGTTCTGGACAGCCGTCGAGGGAGTGTGGGGACTGGCCGGCCTGGGCCTCGTGTACGTGGACCGCGCTCGCGGGGAATGGCTGGACGCGATCGGGTTGTCCCGGTCGGACTGGTGGTTCGCGTTCGCCGTGGTAGCGTTCGCGATGATCATCGCGGGCATGCGCCTGCGGAGAGCCCCGACTGCGGACGGGAGCCGATGAGCGAGACCAGGGGCAAGAAGGGAGCCAGGAGCGACGACGCCCGCACCGAGCGGCTGCGCTCGCTCGCGGCGGTCGACGAGGTGATGCGCGAGCCGGGTGTCGAGGAGCTGCTCGCGCGATACCCGCGCCCGCTCGTCGTCGACGCGGTGCGAGCGGTGCTCGAGCGTCTGCGTTCGGACATCCTCGCCGGCGGCGACGCCGCCGGCGTCCAGGCGGCGGATCTTGCGCCGGCGCAGCTCGTGCCCTGGGTGGCGCGGCTGCTCGAGGCGGCGGTGCGGCCGTCGCTGCGGCGCGTCATCAACGCGACCGGCGTGGTGGTGCACACCAACCTCGGGCGCGCGCTGCTGCCGCCGGAGGCGGTCGATGCAGTCGTCACCGCCGCCGCGGGGTACACCGACCTCGAGTACAGCCTGTCGCGCGGCGAGCGCGCCTCCCGTCAGGACCACGTGCACGACGTGCTCTGCTCCGTGACCGGGGCCGACGACGCGCTGGTCGTCAACAACAACGCCGCGGCGGTGCTGCTGGCGCTCGCCGCCACCGCGCGCGGCGGCGAGGTGCTCGTCGCCCGCGGCCAGCTCGTGGAGATCGGCGACGGCTTCAGGATCCCCGACATCCTGCGGGAGAGCGGTGCCGACCTCGTGGAGGTCGGCACCACCAACCGCACGTACCTCCGGGACTTCGAGGCGGCGTGGACCGAGCGCACGCGGGCGATCCTCCGCGTACACACCAGCAACTACCGCATCGTCGGGTTCACCGCCGAACCCACGCTCGACGAGCTGGCGACGCTCGCGCACGGGCGCGGCGCGGTGCTCGTCGACGATCTCGGCAGCGGAGCGATGGCTGCGCTCGAGCTGTTCGCCGAGGAGCCGGCACTGGCGGACAGCATCGCCGCCGGCTGCGACGTCGTCACTTTCAGCGGCGACAAGCTCCTCGGGGGGCCACAGGCGGGCATCGCGGTCGGGAAGGTCGAGGCCGTCCAGGCCATGCGTCGCCACCCGCTGGCGCGCGCCCTTCGCATCGACAAGCTCGACCTCGCGGCACTCGACGCCGTCCTGCGGCTGTACCTCGACCCGCAGCGGGCGGAGGCGCAGATCCCGACGCTGCGGGCGTTGAGGACGCCGCTCGAAGACGTCCGGGCACGGGCCGAGGCGCTGCGCGCCTCGCTCGTCGGAGCCGGCGTGCCGCCCGAGGCGCTGGAGCTGGTCGACACGGTCGGTCGCGCCGGCGCCGGCGCGCTGCCTGTGACCGAGGTCCCGAGTGTGGCCGTCGCGGCCTCGGTGCCCTCGGGCGAGGCCGGAGCTCGGGCGGCGCTCCTGCGCGCCGGCTCTCCGGCTGTGGTCTGCCGCGTGCAGGACGACCGCCTGCTCTTCGACGTCCGCGCGGTGGCCGACGGGGAGATCGAGGAGCTGGCCGGCGCCGCGCTGGTGGCGCTCGTCTGAGTCCGGGGCGGGGGAGATGCAGTCAGGCAGTGCGACGGCAGGCGGGCGTCCGCCGCTGGCGCTGGGCACCGCCGGCCACATCGATCACGGCAAGACCGCCCTCGTCACGCGGCTGACGGGCAAGCACACGGACCGCCTGCGAGAGGAGAAGGAACGCGGCATCTCCATCGAGTTGGGCTACGCCGAGCTGGAGCTACCGTCCGGGGCTCGGCTGAGCGTCGTTGACGTGCCGGGCCACGAGCGGTTCGTGCGCACCATGGTGGCCGGCGCGACCGGCGTCGACCTGTTCCTGCTCGTCGTCGCCGCCGACGACGGCGTCATGCCGCAGACCGTGGAGCATCTGGCGATCATCGAGCTGCTCGGCGTGCGTGACGGCGTCGTCGCGCTGACCAAGGCCGATCTGGTGGATGAGGAGTTGCTGGACCTGGCCGCAGAGGACGTGCGTGCCTTCCTGGACGGCACGCCGTTCGCAGCCTGCGAGGTCGTCACCGTGAGCGCGAAGGACGGGCGCGGTCTCACCGACCTGGTGGCGGCGCTGGACCGCGTCGCGGGCCGCGTCGAGGCGGGCCGCCGCGACGGCCCGGCCCGCCTCCCCGTGGACCGTGTGTTCCCGCTCAAGGGCATCGGCACGGTCGTCACCGGGACGCTCTGGACGGGCGAGATCGCGGCGGGCGACGCGCTCGTCGTTGAGCCGGGAGGCGCCAGGGCAGCGGTGCGCAGCGTCCAGGTGCACGACCGTGAGACCGAGAGGGTGCGCGCCGGCAGTCGTGTGGGGGTGAACCTTCGTGGTCTCGACAGGGACGACGTCAGGCGGGGCGATTGGCTGGTCGCGCCGCAGCTCGCCGGGCTCGCGACACGCCGCTTCGACGCCTGGGTCTCGGTGCTCCCCGGCGGGCGACCGCTGCGCTCCGGCGATCGGGTGCGGCTGCACCACGGTACCGCCCAGTACCTCGCACGGGTGGCGCCGCTCGAGGGCAGGGAGATCGCCCCCGGCGCGGCCGCGGCCGCAGTCGTGCGCCTGGAGGGGCCCGCGCTCGTGCTGCCGCACGACCGCTTCATCATCCGGTCGCTCTCCCCGGTGGCCACGATCGCCGGCGGCGAAGTGCTGCTCGCCGGAGCCCAGCGCTGGCACGCGCGCGAGCGCCACGGCGCGTTCCTCTCGGCAGTGCGCGCGGGAGACGCGGCCGCCGCCGTGCGGGCGCTCGCCGCCGACCGCGATCGGCAGGGCCTGATGCGCGACGACCTCACGGCGGCCGGGTTCTCTCAGGGCAAGGCCGGCAAGGCGCTTGCCGCGGCCGTGGCGGCCGGCGAGCTCGAGGAGTTGCCGGCCGAGGGAGGAGCGGGGGGCGGTCGCTGGTTCCGCGCCGGCACACTGGCCGCGCTGCGCGCGGCCTTGCTGGCCGGCGCGGCCGAACGCGCCGCGGCGCGCCCGGAACGGCCGTTCAGCGGCGCAGCCGAACTCGCGACGCTCGTTCCGGCTTTGCCGGCGTCCGACACCGGCCGCCTGCTGCAGTCGATGGTCGAGGCGGGGGAGCTGGTCGCCGGCGAGGGCGGCTTCGCGCCGGCCGGAGCGGGCGTGCTCGGCGACGAGCAGGCCGCCGTGGCCGAGGTCCTGCTGGCACGGCTGGCGGAGGACCCCTTCGCCCCACCCACCCTGGCGGTCCTTGCGGAGGACATGCGGCGTCCGCCGAAGGAGCTGAGTCAGATCCTCGACGTGCTCACGCGTCGGGGCGACGTCGTCCGTGTGGACAGGGACCTGTGGTTCGCGACAGCCGCTGTCGACGACGCGCGCGCGCTGCTGCTCGCACAGCTCGAGAGCGCGGGTGAGGTCACCATCGCGGGGTTCCGCGACGCTGCCGGATGCGGGCGCCGCAACGCACAGGCCCTCCTCGAGTACTTCGACCGGGAGGGCCTCACCCTGCGGCGCGGCGACGTCCGCGTCGCCCGCCGCCGCCGCTGACCTTCGTCCGGCAGGCGTCGGATGGCGACGCCTCCTGCGACGTCAGTCGTCGCCGCACCAGGCCACCTGGTCTCGCCCCCGCCGCTTGGCGATGTACATCGCGCAGTCCGCCTTGTCCAGCAGATCCTCTCGGACGTCTCCGTCCTCGGGGTAGGCGCTCACGCCGATGCTCACGGTGAGCGGGAGCCCGTCAGCGCTGAACCCGGCCGCGCGGATGCGCTCGCGGATGCGCTCCGCCACCGCGAGCGCCGTCTCCTTCTCGGTCTCCACCAGGACCACGACGAACTCCTCGCCGCCGTAGCGGGCGGCGATGTCGACGTTGCGTACCGACTGCTCGATCAGGTGGGCCACCTCGCGCAGCACCGCGTCGCCCGCGCTGTGTCCGTTGCCGTCGTTGTACCGCTTGAAATGGTCGAGGTCGCAGAAGAGCACGCTGAGGGGTCGCCGCAGGTCGCAGGCGCGGTGCAGCTCCTCGCTGAGGAGCTCGTGCAGGTAGCGGTGGTTGTAGAGGCCGGTGAGCGCGTCGGTGATCGCGTCGATCTCCGCCCGGCTCAGGCGCACGGCGGCCGACTGGAGCATGGCGGCGAAGGTCTGCCCTCCATCACCGCGCAGCGACTCGCTCTCGCTCAGCGAGAGGGCGGGCATGTCCGCGGCGACCGCTGCGACCACGTCGCCCGAAGCGTCGCGCACCTGGGCGAGGCCGGTGATCCAGACGCCGAACTCGTCCGCGTACACCGCGGCGACGCGCGGTCGCCCGCCCTCCAGGACCTGGAGGAGCTCGTCGTCGGCGAAGATCTCGTCCCCAAGCCGGGAGTGGACGCTCTCGTCCTCCTCGGGGTCCACGCCGATGACGAACCGCTTCTCGATCCGCGCGTGGGTGGTGAGGAACCGCGTCGGTGGGTTCGCGTCGCGGACCTGCCGGAGCGTGCCGGCGATCTCCAGGTAGGCGGCGGACTGCTCGTCGCCCGACTCCATGGCCGCGACGTGGAGCTCGCCGGGGATGCGCGTCGCGGCCTCGGCGGCGACCTCGTCGGCCCGCCTCTTGCGATCCTCCACGTCCTCGAGCGCCACGAGGAACGCGTCGACCATGTCCGGGTCGAACTGCGTGCCGCGGCAGCCGCGAAGCTCGGCGAGACACTCCTCGTAGGTGAGGGCCGTCTTGTACGGCCGCCGGCAGGACATGGCGTCGTAGGCGTCCACGACGGCCATGGCTCTCGCGATCTCGGGGATCGCGTCGCCGGCGAGGCCGTCGGGGTACCCCTGGCCGTCGTAGCGCTCGTGGTGGTGGCGTACGGCGAGCACGAGGTCCGGGGAGAAGAGCGGACGGATGATGTCCGCGCTCACGGCCGGGTGCTTGCGCATCTGCTCCCACTCCTGCTGGTTCAGGCGTCCGGGCTTGAGCAGCACCCTGTCCGAGATGCTGATCTTGCCGATGTCGTGGAGGTAGGCCGCTTCCTGCAGCGGCTCGAGCACGTCCTCCGGCCATCCGAGCTGGCGCCCCAGCATCACGGCGTAGGCCGCGACCCGCGCAGCATGGCCGAGCGTGTAGTAGTCCTTGGCGTTCAAGGCCGAGCTGAGGGCCTTGAGGTTGCCGAGGTGCATCTGCTTGATCTCGTCGTAGAGCTGGGCGTTCTTGATCGCCAGGGAGAGCTGCGTGCCGATACGCTCCAGGAAGCGCCGGTCGACGTCCTCGAACGTGTCCGGCTGAGTGCTGACCAGGCTGAGCGCGCCCAGCAGGCCGGTGTCGGACGGGAGCGCGATGACCACGGCGCCGGCGAGGTCCGGGATCGCCTGGTTGGCGGCGAGGGGGCCGAGCTCGTCGGGGAGCGGCAGGACCGAGACCTTCTCGGAGGCGAGCCGGTCGACGGAGGTGTCACCCACGTCGTCGACCGTCAGGCCCAGCAGCGCCTCCGACTCCGGGCGTGAGGAGATGACCCGGCTGACGGTGTGGTCCTCGAAGAGCACCAGGCTGTAGCCCTCGAAGGTCACGAGTTGCCCGAGCTGGTCGACGGCCGCCTCGACGACCTCTTCGAGGTCGAGACTGGCGGCCGTGCGCGCCGCGATCTCGTTGAGCAGGCGCGTCTCGCGTGCCGCCTGCTGCTCGCGCGCGAAGAGCGCCGCGTTGTCGATCGCCAGCGCCGCCGCGTGAGAGATCGCGGCGGCCGTGTCCAGCTCCGCTTGCGTGAACGTCCGCTCGGCGCCGCTCTGGATCAGTTCCACGATGCCGATCACCCGGTCTTTGACGATGAGCGGCAGCGTGGCCCAGCCCGTCGCTCCGCGGCCCACGCTCAGGGCGGTCACGGCCGGCGTGAGTCGCGGGTCGCGGAGCGACCCGACCGCCACCGGCCGCTTCGTCTCGATCACCTCGCGGGTCACCGCCGCGTCGGCCAGCGCCATGCGCTGGCCGACGCGGCGCTCGTCCGCGGCGCCGTCCCGCAGGCCGATCACCGTGCGGAGCTCGTCGCCCTCGATCAGCCACACGTCGCATTCGTTCACGCCGACGGCCTCGCAGAGGCGGCGCGCGGTCGCGAACAGGATCTCCTCCAGATCGAGGCTGCCGGTGAGTTCCAGCGCCGACCCGCTGACGAGCGCCATGCGCCGCAGGTTCTGGTCGAGCTCCCGGTAGAGCGCCGCGTTGGCGATGGCCTGGCCCGCCATCTGGGCCAGGCCGAGCACGACCTCCTCTCTCGAGAATCCGCGCGTCTCCCGATTGAAGAGGGAGATGAAGCCGATCACATCGCCGCCGCTGATCAGGGGGATGTCGAGGACCTCCCGATAGCCCCAGCGCCGCGCCTCATCCTTGTCCTCGGCGCTGGTGCAGGGGTCGGCGAGCACGTCGGGGATCAGGACCGGGCGCCGCTCGCGCCGGGCGCGCACCAGCGCCGGTGAGGAGGCCAGGGGATAGCGGTTCCCGGCGGGATCGTGGTCGTAGGTCTCGCCGATCGCGAGAAGGATCTCCACGTCGCTGCCGTCGAGACGGTACACGTCGCAGAGGTCGGCCCTGGACACCTCGCGGATCCTCTCGGCGACACTGCGCAGGACCGCCCCGACCTCGAGCGTGGCGCCGAACTCCAGGCCCGAGTCCACCAGAAGCCGGAGGTCGCGGTTGCCGCTCTCGAGGCGCTCCACCAGCATCGCTTTCTCGAAGGACCCCGAGAGCAGGCGGCCCACGTTGCGGATGAGGTCCAGGTGCACCGTGTAGTCGCGCACCCGGACGTCGAAGACGTCGATGAGTCCGATCGGCCGTCCGTCGACCACGAGCGGCAACGAGACCATGCTCCGGTACCCCCAGCGTCGGTACGCCTCGCGCTCGGCGTCGCTGAGGTTCGCGGCTTCGAGGTCGCCGACCACGATGGGTTCGTCGGCGGCGAGGGCGGCCACGGTGTTCTGGTAGGCGGTGAGCTCGCGCTCCGACCCGATCTCGTCGCCGTCCAAGCCGCGGCTGTCGACGCTCGCGACGCAGCGGAGCACGTCGCCGTCCACCTCCCAGATGTCGCAGTCCTCGGCGTCGAGAGTGATCCGCAGTCGCTCCGCGACGTCCGCGGCGAGCTCCTGCAGCGTGCCTGACTCGTTGAGGCGGTCGTGGAGCTCCACGAGCCCGCGCAGCGCGGCGTTGCCGCGCCGCAGCCCCGCGAGCAGCTCCGCGTTGCGCAGGGCGTCGGCGACCGTGCGGCCCGCCTGGGGCAGGAACCAGCGCACTTCCCTGTAGTCGCGTTCCCGCAGGTCGAAGAGGTCGATGGCGCCGAGCACCTGGTCGTTGCTCACCAGCGGGACCGAGACCGTGCTCCTGAAGCCGTGCTCTGCGTAGTCCGCTCGCTCGTGGTCCGTGAGCCGCTCGTCGTCGAGGGAGGTGACCACGAAGACCTCCCGTTCCTTCAAGGCCCGGCGCATCGAGGGGTAGTGATCGAGGTGCAGGATGCGTCCGCGTACGCTCTCGTCCACGCCGCCCTCGTCCACGCTCGCGAGGCAGCGCAAATAGCCCTCCTCCGACCACCAGATGTCGCAGTCGGCGCAGTCCACCGCTCTCCGCAGTCTGGCGGCGGCCCGTTCCGCGATGTCGCCCGGCTCCTCGGCGGCGGCGAGGTCGGCGCCCAGCGCCACGAGCTCGCCGCGCAACCGGTCGAGCGTCCGGGATTCGTCCAGCAGGGCCGTGCTGTCGAACACGCCGGCAACGAGCTGACCGGCGCCGGTGAGGAACTCGAGGTCGGCCTCCCAGTCCCGCTCGTCCGTGTCGTACAGGTCCACCAGCCCGACGAGCTCGCCGCCGGCCACCAGAGGCAACGTCATGAAGCTGGCGAAGCCCCACCGGAGCATGACGTCGCGCTCCGCCTGTCCGAGCCGCTCGTCCCGCAGGTCACGGACGAGGAGCGGCGTGTGGTCGAGGAGAGTGCGCTCGAGGGACGGGTAGCGGGCGGTGTCCAGGACCTTCTCGCGCAGCTCGAGGCTGGCTCCTTCTCGGGTGCAGCTCACCGCCAGCCGGATCGCGCCGCCGGCGACGCGCCACACGTCCACGCACTCGGCGCCGGCGGCGGTGAGGAGGCGCTGGGCGAAGCGCAGCACGAACCGGTCGAAGTCGTGGGTCTGCGCCACCTCCCTGGAGAAGTCCACGAGCTCGCGCATGGTCCTGTCGCGGTGCGCGAGCTCCCCCATGGCTCGCTGGATGGCCAGCGCCTCTCCACAGACCCGCGCGAGCGTCTCGAGTGCATCCGCGTGCTGCGAGAAGTCGCGTCCGCCGACGTCAGTGAGTTCCAGCGCGCCGGCGAATGCGCCTTGGGCCATCACCGGCGCCCAGGCGAGCGACCGGCAGCCGCGCCGTCGAAGAGCCTGTCTCGCGCGGGCCGTGAGCCTGTGGTCGTCGGCGCGGACGCAGAGTAGCCTGGTGGCCGCGGGATCGCCGTCGACGGGGACCCAGTCGCCGATCGGCCACGCGGCCCCAGGCCTGCCCGGGTCCAGCTCGTCATCCGCTGCCGAGGCGGCGAGCCGCAGCGCGTCTCCTTCGACCATGTAGAGGTCGCAGCGCGGCGCGCCGGTCAGACGACAGAGGGCACGGGCGGCCTCCGGGGGCACGTCCTGAGGCCGCTCCGCGAGCATCGTGACCAGATCCGAGCTCGCCTGCAGCAGGGCGCGGACGTCCTGGCTCTGGCGCCGCAGTTCGGCGAAGTCGCCCGGCTGGGCGATGCCGTCACCGTCCTGCTCCGAGATGAGGGCGTAGACGTCCTCAGCGAGATACCGCCGGTGCCCTCCGGGACTCCGGTACGAGGCGATGCGGCCCACGTCCGTCCAGCGGCGGACCGTGTTGGCGCTCACACCGAGCGCGGCAGCGACGTCCCCGACGCGCAGCCAGACTGCCTCCGGCCCCTCCCTGACGGTGGCCAACGACCCCCTCCCTCACTTGCCCACGTGCGCCCTCAAGCATCGGCACTATCGGCCGGAAGCTTGACCAAAACTCCCACATCGTTGGCGATGCGGGGGAGGTTCGGCAGGATCGGGTGAGCCGCCCGCATCTTCCGGAGGCCGTCCCCGCCCCCTTGGCCCATCTTCCCGGGCGACATAGCATCTCCTGCCAGGATCACCGGCGGCCCTCCGCCGTGTGCAGACCACGCCAAGGGAGCTGACGGACATGGCACGCAAGGGCAGGGTTGAAGGCAAGGTCGCGCTCATCACGGGCGTCGCGAAGCGGGACAGCATCGGCTTCGCGACCGCGAAGGTGTTCGCGGAGGAGGGTGCGACGCTCGCGATCTGCGACATCGCCGACGTCGTGCACGAGTGCGCAGAGGCGCTGCGCGAGCTCGGAGCCACGGTGAGCTCGCACACCGCCGACCTGACGAAGATGGACGACGTCAAGGCCATGGTCGCCGAGGTCGTGCAGTGCCACGGCCGCATCGACGTCCTCGTCAACAACGCGGGCATGGTCGTGTTCGGGCAGGAGGAGGACTTCACCGCCTTCCAGGACCTCAGCGAAGACGCGTGGGACTTCGGCATCGCCATCAACCTGAAGACCCAGTTCAACGTCACCCGCTGCGTGGTGCCGGGGATGATCGAGCGGGGCTACGGCAGGATCGTCAACATGAGTTCGGTGACCGGTCCGGTCGTCGCGAACCCGGACGAGGCCGCGTACTGTGCCGCCAAGGCCGGCGTGCTCGGCATGACCCGTGGCCTCGCCCTCGACGTCGCCAAGCAGGGCATCACCGTCAACGCGGTGGGCCCGGGCTGGATCGCCACGGGGTCCCAGGCCGAGGGCGAGGACGTTGGGGGGCTGAACACGCCCATGGGTCGCTCAGCCCGCCCCGAGGAGGTGGCCAGCCTCGTGTGCTTCCTCGGCAGCGACGACGCGAGCTACATCACGGGCCAGCTCGTCGTGGTCGACGGCGGCAACACGATCCAGGAGTACAAGGGGCCGAGCGAGCTGTACTACTGATCGCGCAGCGCCCGCGACGCGGCGTCACGGGCGCTGCGACGGCCGCTCTCCGAGCATGGTCAGGCCTCGCGGGAGAGGCTATGCTTGCCCGAGAGCGAGCGGCCGTTCGGCGTGTGGTGGGCGGCCGTTCGGCACCCGCCGGAGGGGGAGTCGCATGACGTCAGACATGGGGGGCAAGACCGTGGTCATCACGGGTGCGGCGGGCGGCGTGGGCGCCGCTGCGGCGAAGCGGTTCGCGGAGGCAGGGGCGGCGCTGGTCCTGGGCGACCTGGCCGCGGTGGCGCTGGAGGAGCTCTGCGGTCGTCTCGCCGCGATCAGCGAAGTCCACGGCGTCGTCTGCGACGTCACCAGCGTGGCGGACGTCGAGAACCTCATGGCTGAGGCGGTGGACGCCACCGGACGCATCGACGTGCTCGTCAACACGGCCGGCCTCTGGGTCGAGGGTCCCAGCGAGGAGATGACCGAGGCGGACTGGGACCGGGTGGTGGACGTGAACCTCAAGGGCACGTTCTTCGCCTGCAGCTGCGCCATCCCCGAGCTCAAGAAGACGGAAGGCTGCATCATCAACCTCAGCTCGGACTGCGGGCTCGTGGGGACGCCGGAGACGGCGATCTACACGGCGTCCAAGGGCGGCGTGAGCCTCATGACCAAGGCCCTCGCCATCGAGCTGGCGCCGCACCTCGTGCGCGTCAACGCCGTCTGCCCGGCGGACATCATGACGCCGATGCTCCAGTACCAGGCGGACACCTACGGCGGCGGCGACCCGGAGGGCTACTTCAAACGGCTGCTCACGGGCTACTTCCAGGGCGACAAGGCGCGGTTCATCACGCCGGAAGAGGTGGCGGAGCTCATCTTCTTCCTCGCCTCGGCTCCCGCCGCGCCCATCACCGGCGCCAACATCTCCATCGACTTCGGCACCTCTGCCGGCTACGGGTACGCCGAGTGACGGACGGGCGCGCGGACAGCCGGGCGCGTCGGGCGCCGCTTCCGGGCGGGCCGCAGCCGGCCCGCCTCGCGGCGCTCGTCGCAGCCGCGGCCTTCGCGGCGCTGGCCCTGGCCGGCCCCGCCGCGGCGGTGTATCGCCCGGGCGACGACTGGCGGCATGTGGAGTCCACGCTCGAGGCGATCAACCGCACGCCGCCGAAGGTGCCGGTCGTCTACCTGCTCGGCGGGTCGGCTGCCCGGGAGTGCATCACCACCGAGCCGGCCTGGCGGGCGCAGATCAAGAGGTTCGGCGGCGGACGCGTCCGGGCCTTCAACCTCGGCTCCTCGAGCCAGGCCTTCAAGCACAGCCTCAGGATCGTGCGCGCCGCTCCGGACGTGCCCACTCTCGTGCTGATCGGCCTCAACGTAGGGCGCTACACGTCCATCCCGCCGAAGTCGTCGGCGTTGCCCGCGCCGAGCGGCGGCAGCCGCTCCGCCCGTGCCGCCGCGGTCTACGACTCGCATCGCTTCCACAAGGGCCAGCAGCTCTCGGACGCCGCCAAGCGCGAGCTCGTGCGGAAGTGGCTCCGCGTCAAGTACCCGCGCTTCAAGAAGCGCTATGCCGGGAACGCGGCCGTGCTGCGAAAGCTGATCGCCGCCTGTCAGGAGAGGGGCTTCCATCCCGTCCTCGTGGAGCTGCCGCTCAACGTACGCATCGTCCGGCACTCCTGGGACGGCGCCCGCAAGCGCTACAGGCGCGGCGCGCGGGCCGCCGCCGAGGCCGCCGGCATCCCCTACGTCAACTTCGTCGGCCGCATCGGGCTCAAAAGCTCCGACTTCGTCGACCTCTCCCACTTCGTCGAGTCCGGCCGCGCCAAGTACCAGCGGCGGCTCTCGCGCGTCGTCGTCACCAGGCTCAAGCAGTACGGGCTCGCCCCATGACCGTCCCGGGGGCGAGCCTCACGACCACCGACGTCCCGTCTCTCGAAGGGAAGGAGCGCCAGGCAGACCATGGCTGACACACCGTTCGTCCACCCCTACATCCCGAACTCGGTGCCTGCCACCAAGCAGGCGATGCTCGACGAGCTCGGATTGGGCAGCGTGGAGGAGATCTACGCCGAGATCCCCGACCGTCTGCGCTTCAAGGGCACGCTGGACATCCCACCGGCGATCCTCAGCGAGCGGACACTGCGCAAGCACGTCCAGGGCCTGCTCGACAAGAACACCTCGTCCGTCGAGTTCATGAACTTCTGCGGCGCCGGCTGCTGGCAGCACTACGTGCCGGCGGTGGTGGACGAGATCATCAACCGGGCCGAGTTCGTCAGCGCCTACTGCGGCGGCGACTACAGCGACCTCGGCAAGTACCTCACCCGCTTCGAGTTCAACAGCATGATGGGCGAGCTGCTCGACTACGATGCCGTCGCCAACCCCATCTACGACTGGGGCGACGTGGCCGGGCGCTCGTTCCGCATGGCCCGGCGCATCACCGGCCGCGACAAGGTGCTCGTCCCGGCCCACATGAGCCCGATGCGCCTCATGGAGGCGCGCACGCTCTGCCAGCCGGAGTCGATGCCCACCAGCACCAAGATCCGCTTCTACGAGTGGGACCGCGAGACCGGCATGGCCGACCTCGCGGACCTCGAGGCCAAGCTGGACGACTCGTATGCCGCCGTGTACTGGGAGAACCCCACCTATCTCGGCACGATCGAGGCCGAGAGTGCGCGGATCGTCGAGCTCGCCCATTCGGTGGGCGCTCTCGCCATCGCCGGCGTCGACCCCATCACGCTCGGCGTGCTCACGCCTCCGGGCACGCTCGGCGCCGACATCGCCTGCGGCGACATCCAGCCGCTGGGCATGCACATGCACGCCGGCGGCGGCTGCTCCGGGTTCATCGCGTTCCGCGACGACGGCCCGGTCTTCGCCCAGGAGTGCCCGCTCGAGCTCTACACCGTGATGGAGACCGCCACCCCGGGCCAGTACGCCGTGGGCGAGGCCATCGCCGAGCGCACGAGCTACGGTTCGCGCGACCAGGGCAAGGACTGGGTCGGCACGGCGTCGGGCCTGTGGACCATCGGCGCCGCCGTCTACATGGCGCTCATGGGACCGCAGGGCTTCAAGGAGCTCGGTGAGACCTGCATCGCCCGCTCGCACTACGCCGCCAGGAGGCTCGCCGAGCTTCCGGGCGTGGAGGTCAGGCTCTCCCCGAGCTTCTTCAAGGAGTTCGTCGTCGACTTCGTCGGCACGGGCAAGACCGTGGCCGAGGTCAACAAGGCCCTGCTCGGCCACCAGATCTTCGGCGGCAAGGACCTCTCCGCCGAGTTCCCGGAGCTCGGGCAGAGCGCCCTCTACTGCGTCACCGAGTACTCCGACAAGGACGACATCGACGAGTTGGTCTCGGCCGTCAAGGAGGTGACGGCATGACGCTCTCTCCCGATCAGCTCAAGTCTGCGGCGGCCGAGAAGGTCGCCGGGCTCGCGAAGCTCCGCCGCGACGGCGGCGTGCTGCGCGACTACCGGGCGCCGCGCTGGGACGAGCCCTTCATCATGGAGCAGGGCACGCCCGGCGAGCGCGGCATCCTCGTGCCGCTCGCCGAGGACGGCGTCACCGCCGAGGTGGGCGCGGCGGCGGACTACATCCCCGAGGGGATGGCCCGCGCCGCCGCTCCGGAGCTGCCGGAGATGGCCCAGTACCAGGTCATGCGCCACTACCTGCGGTACGCGCAGATGACGCTGGGCATGGACCTCGGCAGCGACATCAGCGAGGGCACCTGCACCATGAAGTACTCGCCCAAGATGCACGAGGAACTCATCCGCGGCCACAAGGCCGCGGACCTGCACCCGTGGCAGGACGAGGACACCCTGCAGGGCCTGCTCGAGATCGTCTACGCCACCGGGCAGTACCTCAAGGCCATCAGCGGCATGGACGCCTTCACGCTGCAGCCCGGCGGCGGCTCGCACGCCGTCTACACCAACGCCGCGGTCATGCGCCGCTACTTCGAGGCCAGGGGCGAGCTCGACCAGCGCACCGAGATGATCACGACCATCTTCTCGCACCCCTGCGACGCGGCCACGCCGATGGTCGCCGGCTTCAAGGTGATCACGGTCATGCCCGACGAGAACGGCTACCCGGACCTCGAGGCCTTCCGCGCCGCCGTCAGCGAGAAGACCGTGGGCTGCATGATCACCAACCCCGAGGACACCGGCATCTACAACCCGCAGATCGACAAGTACGTGGAGATCCTGCACGACGCCGGTGCTCTTGCGTTCACCGACCAGGCCAATGCCAACGGCATCCTCGGCTACGCGCGGGCGCGCGACGCCGGCTTCGACGCCTGCCACTTCAACCTGCACAAGACCTTCAGCAGCCCGCACGGCTGCGAGGGGCCGGCTACCGGCGCCTACATGTGCACGGAGAAGCTGGCGCCGTACCTGCCCGTGCCGGTCGTGACGAAGGACGGCGACAGGTACCACCTCGACTACGACCGGCCGGACAGCATCGGCCGCGTGCGCGGGTTCCTCGGCAACTGGATGGGCGTCATCCGCGCCTACGCCTGGATCCGCAACCTGGGTCCCGAGGGCCTCAAGGAGGTCGCCGAGATCTCGGTGCTCAACAACAACTACCTCGACAACCTGCTCATGGCCGTCAAGGGCGTGAGCCGGCCGTACGCCGAAGGCCATCGCCGGCTCGACCAGGTGCGCTACAGCCTGGAGCAGCTCAAGGAGGACACCGGTGTCGGCACCGAGGCGCTCCGCGACCGCATGGTCGACTTCGGCATCCAGAGCTACTGGATGAGCCATCACCCGTGGGTGGTGCCGGAGCCGTTCACCCCGGAGCCGTGCGAGACGTACAGCAAGGCCGACCTCGACGAGTGGGCCGCCGTGATCAAGAAGTGCAGCGAAGAGGCCTACACCGACCCGCAGTTCGTGCTCGACTCGCCGCATGCGCAGCCGATCGACCAGATGCGGCGCACCGAGGCCATGGAAGACCCGGACCAGTGGGCCTTCACCTGGCGCAAGTACAAGCGCCGGTTCAAGGACAAGGCCTGACCGGTCGAGTCGACCCGAGGGAGACGAGAGGGCGCGGCGCCGCAGGGCTCCGCGCCCTCTCCGCCTCGGATATCATGGCCGAGGCCGGGCGCCTCCCTTGCGCGCCCGGCCTCGTCGACGACCAGAGGTGAGTGGTGGCTCAGCAACCGGCCAGACCGACCATCCGCGTGGGGCAGGCGCTCGCCCTCACGGTGTTCTTCGCCTCGGCGACGTTCCTCATGGCGCTGTTCGTGTCCGGGATCGGCTCGGCGTCCGACAGTCTGCAGACGGCGGGCGCCAGCGTCTCCACGCTCTGCGCCGCGCTCGCCGCGGGCGCCGTCCTGGTCGACGCCGTCGATCTGTGGCTGCGCGGACGGGCGCTGTCGCCGCGCACCGTCGGGCTCCTGCGCATCGTCGTGCTCGTCGCCATGCTCGGCGCTCTGGTCGCCAGCTTCGTCGGCGAGAACCCGCTGGTCATCTGGATCCTGGTGCCGGTGCTGTTCATCCATCTCTTCATCATCCGGCGGCGGCCGGAGCAGGGCGGAGCCGGCCGCAGCGTCTCAGGCGTCCGTTCGGGCGGCACTGCCAAGTCCCGCCAGCGGCGCGGCGGCAGGAAGCGTCGCTGAACGGCTCGGGCTGCCTTCTCCGCCCATGAAGAAGCTCGGCCTCATCGTGAACCCCGTTGCCGGCGTCGGTGGCCGGGTGGGGCTCAAGGGCAGCGACGGCTTCGACGTGCTGCGCGCGGCGCTCGAGCGGGGCGCGACGCGTGAGGCTCCTCGCCGCGCCCGGCTGGCGCTCGAGCGCCTCGCCCGGCGGTGCGACGACGTGGACGTCGTCACCTGGCCGGGCGAGATGGGCGAGGACGAGGCGCGGGCCGCCGGTCTGGAGCCCCGCGTCCTCGGGTCGCTCGACGGGCGCCGTTCGTACGTGCTCTGCGAGCTGGAGCGCAGCGGCGAGCGCCCGGTCATCGGCTGCGACGACTTCGTGCTCACGACCCCGGCCGACACGGAGCGGGCGGCGCGCGACCTCGCCGCCGCCGGCGTGGACCTGATCCTGTTCGCCGGCGGCGACGGCACGGCGCGCAACATCTGCCACGCCGTGGGAGACCGCGTGCCCGTCATCGGCGTGCCTGCCGGCGTCAAGATCCACTCGGCGGTGTACGCCACGACGCCCGCCGCGGCTGGCGACGTCGCGGCGCTCTACCTGCAGGGGCACGCCGGCGCCAGGCTCCGCGAGAGCGAGGTCATGGACATCGACGAAGAGGCGTTCCGGGAGAACCGCGTCTCGGCGCACCTCTACGGGTACATGACAGTCCCCTACGCCCGCGGCCTCACGCAGAGCGCCAAGGCGGGCGGGGTGGCCGGCGAGGAGCGGGCACTGAACGACATCGCGACCGAGGTGATCGCCGGCATGCAGCCGGGGGCGCTCTACGTGCTCGGCCCGGGTACGACGACGCGGGCCGTGATGGAGCGTCTCGGCCTCGCCAAGACGCTGCTCGGCGTCGACGCCGTGCGCGATGGCGAGCTCGCCGGCGCCGACCTCACCGAGAGCGAGCTGCTCGCGCTCGTGGAGGCTGCACCGGCGGCCTACATCGTCGTCACCGTCATCGGCGGCCAGGGACACGTCCTGGGGCGGGGCAACCAGCAGATCAGCCCCGCCGTCATCCGGGCCGCCGGCCCCGACCACCTCATCGTCATCGCGACCCAGACCAAGCTGCTCAGCCTGGAGGGCCGCCCGCTGCTCGTCGACACGGGGGACCCTTCGCTCGACGAGCAGCTCAGCGGCTACGCGAGAGTGATCACGGCCCTGGGCGAGCGCACCATGTACCGGGTCGGCGCCTGACGCCGTACCGCGCCTCGCACGGGCGTCGTGTCGTCCGTCGTGCCCCCGCTGCCGAGCCGTGTCGGGCGTAGGCCAGCCAGCCCACCGAAACCTTCGTGAGCGCTAACTTGAGCCTTGTCTGGCTGTGGGGAAGTTATACAATCCGCTTCAGCGCACGTTGGAGGGGGCTCCGGCGCTCTCTGACGTCTCTGTCGGGGCAGCGCGCCGTTCGGGCGCACCGCAGTCAGGCACAAGGAGGGGGAACATCATGAAGGCTCTGGTCGTCGGTACCGGTGGGGTCGGTCAGTCCATCGCTTCGATCGCGAAGCGTCGCGATCCCAACGGTGAGTGGCTCGAGAAGATGGTGATGGCCGACTACGACGGCAAGCGCGCCGCCGACTTCGTCGCCGGCCTGAAAGATCCGCGCTTCGTCGCCGAGCAGGTGGACGCGAGCGACGTGGATGCCGTCGTCGCCCTGGTCGCGAAGCACGGCGCGGACATCCTCATGAACCTCTGCGCGCCCAACTACAACCCGCCGCTGCTGCAGGCTGCCCTCAAGGCCAAGGTGCACTACCTCGACACGGCGATGACGCTCAGCGAGTGGCACCCCACCGATCCGTTCAACAAGACCGGCAAGAAGCTCGGCGACGACGAGTACGCGCTCAGCCCGCAGTTCGAGGCGATCGGCAAGTACGCGCTCGCCGGCTTCGGCGTCGAGCCCGGCATGGCCGACTTCTTCGCCCGCTACGCCGCCGACCACTTCTTCGACGAGATCGACTACATCGGCATCCGCGACGGCAGCAACCTCGAGATCCCCGGCGCCGAGGGCATCAGCTTCGGCTTCAGCGTCTGGACCACCATCGAGGAGTGCAACAACCCGGCCGTCGTGTACGAGAACGGCGACTGGCACACGGTGAGGCCGTTCGCGGAGCTCGAGAAGTTCTACCTTCCCGAGGGCATCGGCGAGGTCGAGGTCGGCCACGTCGAGCACGAGGAGGTCATCCAGATCGGCCACAACGCCGACAGGCTCAAGGGCGTCAAGAAGGCCGATTTCAAGTACGCGCTGGGCGACGACTTCATGGCGTTCATGGCCGCGCTGCGCTCCATCAACATGGACAAGGCCGAGAAGATCAAGGTCGGCGACGTCGAGGTCGCCCCGCGTGACGTCATCGCCGCCGCGGCGCCCGACCCCAACGAGATCGGCAAGAAGTACGTCGGCAAGACGGCCGCCGGCACCTACGTCGTCGGCAAGAAGGACGGCATGGAGCGCAAGGTGTACCTGTACCA
Organism: Actinomycetota bacterium; assembly: GCA_012514235.1. GTDB lineage: Bacteria > Actinomycetota > Thermoleophilia > UBA2241 > UBA2241 > CAIXSE01. The sequence goes on along the minus strand of JAAZAR010000021.1, from coordinate 2,067 downwards.
GGTAGCCGACAACCAGGAGTGCCTCGAAACGGTCGGCGTGCAGGTCGTGACCGCGCAGACGGGCTTCACCCCCGTCATCACGCTCGAACTGCTCGCCACCGGCAGCCTGGGCAGCAAGCCGGGCGACCCGAAGGCCGGCGTGCACAACCCGGAGGCCTTCAACGCCGACGACTACGTGGCGCTGATGCCCAAGGTCGGGTTCCCCGGCGGCGTCGTTGAGATGGAGTCCGAGTACAAGACCGCCAAGGACCGCCAGGCGCTGCTCGACGCTGCCAAGTAAGAGGACCTCGAAGAAGCCGCTGGCTGGTGGCCGGCCGCCCGGGAGGGCGGCCGGCCACCATGCTTCTGGGCGCCGCGCAAAGTGGCGTTCTTTGCCGCGGGCCGCGCGCATTCTGCGACAAACTTGGCGTTTGCCGCCCGGCCGCACGTCGCCGTCTTGCCGGGCTCTCCGCGCGGCGAGATACTCAGGGCACGTGACAGGGCCGGCCGCAGGCACGAGTCCGCAGGACTCGCGGGGCGGCCGGCCGTGGAGGCGGCGGCCGCGGCCGCCGCGGGGGACCTACGAGGGGGGACTCGATGGCACGCCCCATCAACCACTCCGCAGGCCGGCCACAGCGGTCGCGACCGCGCAGGCTGCTCCTGCCGTCGATACTGCTGCCGGCCCTGCTCGCCGTCATGCTTGGCGCCGGACTGACCTGGGGGCTCGGGTCTGCCCTGGCGGACGACCCGAGCGCCTCGCCCGGCGCCGGCAAGGTCGTGCTCCACGTGGGCTGGACCAACGACCCGGACAACCTCAACCCGTTCATCGGCGCCGAGACCTCGTCCTACGAGATCTGGCTGCTCAACTACGACTTCCTCGTCGGCTACTCCACCGACCTGCAACCCACGCCCGGCCTCGCCACCTCCTGGGAGACGTCGCCGGACGGCAAGGTCTGGACCTTCCACCTGCGCGAGGGCGTCACCTGGCAGGACGGCGAGCCGTTCACCGCCGCCGACGTCGCCTTCACCTACAACTACATCGTCGAGAACGACATGGGCGCGTTCTCGAGCCTCACCACCTTCATCGACAAGGCGGTCGCGATCGACGACCTCACCGTCGAGATCCGCTGCAGCAAGCCCAAAGCCAACATGATCAGCACCTGGATCCCGATCCTCCCGGAGCACGTCTGGAGCAAGGTGGACCCGAAGAAGGCCGGCGCCTCGTACCAGAGCAAGCCGCCGCTCGTCGGCACCGGGCCCTTCCAGACGGTGGAGGTCAAGAAGGGCGACTACGTGCGCATGGTCGCCAACCCCAGCTGGTGGGGCGAGCAGAAGCCGGCGGTCGACGAGATCCTCTTCGTGACCTACCAGAACCCCGACACGATGACGCAGGACCTGCTCTCGGGGACGCTGGACGCCGCCTGGGGCATCCCCTCGGCTCAGTTCCCCAAGCTCGAGGGCAGCGAGGGGTTCGAGGCGATCGCCTACAACCTGCTCACGTGGGACTACCTCGCCCTCAACTGCTACGAGGGCACCAGCCGCGGCAACCCCGTGCTGCGCGACGTCGCCTTCCGCCAGGCGCTCAACTGGGCCATCGACCGGCAGAAGGTCGCCGACCTCTCCTGGGCCGGCAACGCGGAGCCGGGCACCACCATCATGACGCCCGGCTCGTGGGTCGACCCGGACTACCACTGGGAGCCGCCGGCCGACGTCCGGTACACCTACGACCCGGAGAAGGCCAAGCAGCTGCTCGACGCCGCCGGCTACGTCGACTCGGACGGCGACGGGGTGCGCGAGGACAAGAGCGGCAAGCCCATCAAGCTGCGACTGTGGGCCCGCTCCGAGTCGCCGGAGAGTCAGAAGACCGGCAGCCTGATCACGGACTGGTTCCGCGATATCGGGCTCAAGATCCAGTACCAGGTGATGGACGACGGCATCTACTACGACAGCATCTGGGCCTACCAGGGCGACGACTACAGTCCCGATTTCGACATGTACCTGTGGGACTGGGACGGCTACGCCGACCCCGGCGACACGCTGGCGAGCTTCACGACGGCGCAGATCGAGAACTGGAACGAGCCCTGCTGG